>JAJYJL010000129.1 GCA_021789565.1 Acidobacteriota bacterium | reverse complement strand
CCGCAATGGAAGTTGAAGGCGACAAGATTCGGCTCCACTTTGCGCACCTTGGCGGCGGGCTGGTGGCCCCCCGGCTCTTTGGCAACCCGGAGAGGCTGGTGGGATTCACGGTCGCGGGCGCTGACCACAAGTTTGTAGGCGCCTCCGCGCGGATCGAAGGCGACACCGTTGTAGTGGAAAGCGACCGGGTGGAGCATCCTCTGGCGGTGCGTTATGGCTGGCAAAACTATCCCATCTGCAACCTCTATAATCAGGCGGGATTGCCGGCTTCGCCCTTTCGCACCGACGACTGGAAGGAGTAGCGATTACGGTACAGCAAAAAAATGGGAATTTAGGGACGCTCCGGCGGGGCGTCCCTATAATAGCGGCGCCCGAAAACTAAACCATCAGAGGGAAATCATGCCCGAGACGAACTCATCATTTATCGAATACCTGAAGACCATTGACACACCCACCATCTCAAACGCCATCGAGCAGTTGCACCTGCGGCCGCGCAGCGAAGGTTTTACGCCGCTCGAGGTCCGGTGCCTCTTTCCGGATTTCGGCCCCATGTGCGGCTACGCGGTGACGGCCCAGGTTGAGACCATGACCGAGGGCAATCCCCGGGAAGAGCGCGGCTACGTGGAACTGTTTGAGGCAGTGGAGAAATCGCCCAAGCCCGCCGTGGTTGCCTTTCAGGAAGTCGGGGGCAGGCCCGATTATGCGACTCATTGCGGCGAGGTGATGGCCACCTTCTTTACGCGCCTGGGCGGCATTGGCCTGGTGTCCGATTGCGGCGTCCGCGACATCGCCGAAGTTCGGGCGCTCGGCTTCCACTATTTTGCCCGAGGCGCAGTGGCCAGCCACGCGAATTTCCGCATTGTGCGCGTGGGCGTGCCCATCACCGTGATGGGTCTCGTCATTCGCCCGCAGGACATTTTGCACGGCGACATGAACGGCCTGATCCAGATTCCCGCGGAAGCCGCCGAGGGACTGGCGAAGGCGGTTGAATCCGTGCGAACACGGGAACGCCGCCTGATGGATATGACAAAAGACCCAGCCTTCACGGCGAGCCAGTTGCGCGGGCGGTTTATGCATTGACGCGCGCTGCGGCGGGTCTGCCTCGCCACCCGAATGTGTAGCCGTGAGTTTATCTCGCCATGTGGCGGCGTAAAGCCGCCTCTACGTTGGACACTGCAGAAACGCACTTTACGTTAGTACCCCTACGCCTGCGCCGGCGGCGCGCTTTTATTGACAACCCTCCGAGCGAACGCCTAACATTGAAGGTTTCCGCACTGTTTTCAGGCGTTTGCCTTGGAGCGCTGCGCCGGATCGATGAAAGTTATGAAACTGGCCTATCTCGATTGCTCTTCGGGAATCAGCGGCGACATGTTTCTGGCCGCTTTGCTCGACGCCGGAGTGGAACTCGACCGCCTGCGGGCGGAGCTTGCGAAGATCGACCTGGGGCCATACGAATTCACCCAGAGCCGGGTGATGCGGAAGGGGATTGCGGGCAATCATATTGAAATCACCGTGCCGGAGAAGCAGCCGCACCGCCATCTGAGCCACATTGAAAAACTGATTGGAGGCGGAGCCCTGGATGAGGCTGCGAAACAAAAAGCCCTACAGGTTTTCCGGCGGCTGGGCGAGGCGGAAGCAAACCTCCATAACCAGCCGATTGAAAAGATCCACTTTCACGAAGTCGGCGCCGTGGACGCCATCCTCGACATCGTGGGCGTTTGCCTGGGGCTGGCCATGCTGGGAAATCCTGAACTCGTGTGTTCAGCGCTGAATGTGGGCGGTGGAAGGGTGGAGGCCGCGCACGGCACATTGCCTGTTCCGGCGCCGGCTACGGCGGAGCTGCTGAAAGGAATTCCGGTTTACTCTTCGGGGGTTGAAAGTGAACTCGTCACCCCGACGGGCGCGGCGCTGGTTTCAACCCTGGCAACGGAGTTCGGTCCTGTTCCGGCCATGAAGGTGGAACGGATCGGCTACGGCGCGGGCGCGAAGGATTTCGCCACGCATCCCAACATCGCGCGGCTGATGCTGGGCGAAAAGACCGGGGTTGCAGGCGATGAAACCGTCCTGGTGATTGAAGCCAACATCGATGACATGAACCCGCAGCTCTACGGGCACTTTGCGGAAAAGGCGCTGGCCGCGGGGGCGCTCGATGTGACGTGCAGCCCGCTGCAGATGAAGAAGAACCGGCCGGGGCTGGTGGTCAGCGTGATTTCAAAGCCGGAACTCGAAGCCGCGCTCACGCATCTCTTCTTTGAGGAGACCACGACCATCGGCGTGCGCATCACCCAAGCGCGGCGCAAGGTGCTGGAGCGCCAGGTGGTGAAGGTTGAAACCGCATTCGGGCCGGTGAAAATGAAAGTGGCGCGGATCGAGGGCAAAATCGTCAACGCAGCGCCCGAATTCGAGGATTGCCGGCGCCTGGCGGACGAAAAATCCCTGCCGCTCAAGGAAGTGATGCAGGCGGCGCTGGCGGCCTATGGGGAATTGAAAGATTGAAGGATTGAGGCATTGAATCATTGAAAGAATATGCCGACGAAGCAATGGGCAAATGAATAAATGAGTCGATGAATCAATCAGAAAATCAGACAATGAGCAAATTCTATCTAACCACTCCGATCTATTATCCGAACGCCCGGCCGCACGTGGGCTCGGCGTACACCACCATCGTCTGTGACGTGATCGCGCGTTACAAACGCATGTGCGGTTACGATGTTGCGTTTCTGACCGGGACGGATGAGCACGGCGAGAAGCTTCAGCGCGCCGCGGAAGCGGCCGGGAAATCACCGGGCGAATTCGTTGCCGAAAAGCGCGAGTTGTTTAGGACGCTGTGGCGTAAGCTCGGCATAAGCGAATACAAATTTGTCCACACATCGCAAAACCCTGCGCACGTCGAGGCCGTTCACTGGATGATTCGGCAGGCCCGTAAATACAAAATCCCGCACTGTGCTCGGTGCGACGCGTACTTGGAGCACGGCAGCAGCCCGACGGCATGTCCAGCGTGCGGCGGTGGCGTGGAGTCTCTGCCTGCTATATACAGTAAAAGGTATGAGGGCCGGTACTGCGTCCATGACGAGCGGTACGTTTCCGATAGCTTTGAACCCGTCAACTGCGACATCTGCGGCCGGCCGGCGGAATTGATTAGCGAGGAGAATTATTTCTTCAGACTCAGCGCATTCCAAGGGCGGCTCGAAGAACTTTATGCGCAGCAGATCAAGGATCCCCAACTCATGCCGCTTGTGCGTCCGGACTTCCGCCTTAACGAAGTGGTCAGTTTTGTCACCCAGCCGGGCGGCCTGCGGGACATTTCCATCAGCCGCAGGCGGTTGAAGTGGGGGATTCGGTGGCCCGACGATCCCGAAGAGGTGGTTTACGTCTGGTACGATGCACTGACAAGCTACCTGAGCGGCATTGGCTTCCAGGGCGAGAAACGTGGTAAGGACTTTGAGAAATACTGGATGGGCGCAGAAGGCCCGACAGAAGTTCTGCACATGATCGGCAAGGACATCCTGCGTTTCCACGCGGTTTACTGGCCGACGTTTCTGATGGCGGCCGAGTTGCCGTTGCCCAAGACCATCTTCGCGCACGGCTGGATCTATTACGAGCAGGACAAGATGTCGAAGTCGAAGGGCAACGTGGTTTATCCCGAGCCGATTGTGGATGCTCTCGATTCGTTCGGCGCGCCCGGCAACGACGCCCTGCGCTACTACCTGCTTCGCGATACGCCCTTCGGCCAGGACGCCAGCTTTTCCTACGACGGCCTGGTGCAGCGGTATAACTCGGACCTTGCAAACGGCCTCGGCAACCTGGCAAGCCGCACGCTGACAATGGTTCTAAAATATTGCAGTGGCACAATTCCTGACTTCTCGGATTTCAAAAAACAGGCAGGATGGGACGAAGGGTTGAGATGGGATAACCTTGCTCGTGACATTTCTTTACGCTATGACACGTTCGATCTCTCATCCGCACTTGAAAAAATCGGAGAGGTGGTCTCTCATTTTGGGGACCAGTTCCTTACGTTCCACCAGCCATGGAAACACGCCGGCAATCCGGGGAGTAAACCCCTCATTGACGGTGTACTGTATATAGCGCTCGAAGCGCTGCGCGCCGCCGTCGTTCTTGCGCATCCCGTCATTCCTGATGCAACTCAGAAAATCTGGGATCAACTCAATTGCGAGAGTTATCTCGGCAAGCTTGAAACCCAGCGCATCGGTCAGCTCAAGTGGGGCCAACTCAAGCCAGGCACTAGGGTTGGCAAGACTGCGCCCGTATTCCCCCGCTTGGACAAGGCCGAGGCAGTGGCCCGGCTGAACGAATTCGCGGAGGCGGACCGCAAAGGTCATCAGGCCCCAATTGAAAAGGAGAAAACTGTGGAAACACCATCTGGAGGAGAACGACCTATCACGGAAAAGGCTCTGGAGCAGCCGTCAGTTGCACCCGCTGCAGCGCCCGTGAGCGCCAGGATTTCGATTGAAGATTTCGCCAAGGTGGAGATGCGCGTGGGCGAAATTGTCTCTGCCGAGCCCATTCCGAAGGCAGACAAGCTGTTGAAGCTGCAGGTTGATATCGGCACAGAGGTGCGCCAGGTCTGTGCGGGAATCGCGCAATATTATCAGCCTGAACAACTGGTGGGCATGAAAGTGGTCGTCGTCACGAACCTGCAGCCGCGCAAGCTTCGCGGCGTGGAATCGAACGGCATGATCGTTGCGGTTTCTGTGGGTGACGAAGGCCGTCCCGTGCTGGCCACCTTCAAGGACGACGTGCCCAAGGGAGCGAAGCTGAGGTAATTGGGCCATTGAATGATTGGCTGATTGACTCATTGGAGGATTGAAAAATACCAGGACAACAGCCAATGGCTCAATCACTCAATCAATAAATGAATCAATGAGTCAATTCTTCGTCGATTCCCACTGCCACCTTGACGATGCGCAGTTTGACGCTGACCGCGAGCAGGTGATTGAGCGGGCGCGCCGGGCGGGTTGCCGGTATCTGCTGACGGTAAGCGGTGGCAGCGGCCCGGACGACCTTGCCTCCGGAGTGCCTATTGCCGCACGTTATGATTGGATTTATACCACGGCGGGCATTCATCCGCATGAGGCGAAGGGCGCCGAGGCAAGGCATTTTGAGATGCTGCGGCTGGCCGCCCGTGAGCCGAAAGTGTTGGCCATTGGCGAGATCGGCCTCGACTATTTCTACGACCATTCACCGCGCGAAATCCAGAAGCAGGTTTTGATGGAGCAGTTGCAGATTGCCCGGGAAACGAAGCTGCCGGTGATTATCCACTGTCGCGACGCCTGGGACGACCTTACGGAAATGATTGCCCGGCACTGGGCGGGCGCCGGCCAGGGCGGAATCCTCCACTGCTTTACGGGCAGCCGCGAAGATGCTCTCAGGTTTCTGGGCTGGGGGTTTATGATTTCCTTTGCCGGGAACGTGACCTTCAAGAAGGCGGAGAACCTTCGAGAGGTGGCCCGCGACGTTCCGCTTGACCGTCTGCTGACGGAGACGGACAGCCCTTACCTTGCGCCGGTACCGAATCGTGGCAAACGGAATGAGCCGGCTTTTGTCCTGGACGTGGCGCGGCAGTTGGCAGAACTTCGCGGCATGAGCCAGGAGGAGATGGGAACGCTGGCGGGGCGCAATTTTGTGAAATTTCTCGGCCTTGATTGAAGCGGCGGGGGAAGCCGGAGGAGCACCGATGCAACGAGAGGCTTTCCTTTGCCGGGCTTTTGTGGGACGATGTGAAGTCTACACATCATCATGAGTGGCTCGACGCCCCGTACCAACTGCGTCCAGTAAATGAGAAGGATGAAGGTGGCAGCAGAGAATCAGCGCTTGGTAACACCAAAACCCCTGACCGTCAGGGAAGTCTTTGACCTCGTGCGGGACGACCTTGAGAAGGTCGAAAAGGAATTCCTGCTGCAAACGGGGTCCAGCATCCAGGCCATAACAGAGATTGGCCAGTACCTGCAGGTGAGCGGAGGAAAGCGGTTGCGGCCGGTTCTGGTGTTGCTGGCCAGCAAGCTGTTCGGATTTGAAGGCTCCCCGGCCATTCGCATGGGCGCTGCATATGAAATGATCCACAGCGCCACGCTGGTCCATGACGACGTGATCGACAAGGCGGAGACGCGCCGAGGCCGGCCCTCCATCAATTCTCGCTGGGGCAACCACATGAGCGTGCTGGCGGGAGACTGGCTTTACATGCAGGCGTTCAGTATCGCCCTGGCCGAACGCAACTTCAAGATTCTTGACCTGCTGATTGGGCTCACCCAGGTGATGGTGGAAGGTGAACTGCTCCAGTTGGCTTACCTTCGCAAGACGGATTTGACCGAAGATGACTACTTTGAGCTGACCTATCGCAAGACGGCCTGCCTTTTTTCGGCCTGCCTGCGAACCGGCGCGCTGCTTGCCGACCGGCCGGAGGAAGAAGAGAACCTTCTGGCTTCGTACGGCATCAACCTCGGCCTGGCGTTTCAATTGATTGACGACGTTCTGGACTTTACCTCGTCCGAAAAGAAACTTGGAAAGCCCGTTGGCAATGACCTGCGGGAAGGCAAAGTAACCCTGCCTCTCATTTTTCTCCTTCAGATGTGCACCCCGGAAGATGCCCGCAAGGTTGTCCGCATCTCCCAGGACGGGGGATTTGAGAATGTGGCGTTCGCGGAAGTTCTGGAGATGGTGGACCGTTACGGAGCGCTGCAGGCAGCACGGTACAAGGCCAGGGAATTTGCCCACGAGGCCAAACGATGCCTCCGTATCTTCCCTGAATCCGTCTACAAAGATGCGCTGATGTCCCTGCCGGATTTTATTATTGCACGCGAATCCTGACCTTTTCCGGCTCCCCCAATGTGGCATGAAGTCTCCCTGCGAAATTGAAATCAAGCTGAAGGTTGAGGGGCCGCCTGCCTTGAAGAAGCGGCTCAAAGAGTATGGTTTTGGGGTGATTAGCCGACGGCACTTTGAGAGCAACATCGTCTTCGATTTCAGCGATTTGCGCCTGCGCCGTTCCCGCTCCCTATTGCGCTTGCGGAAGGAAGGGAAGCGCTATCTTCTGACCTATAAGGGACCGCCGCACGGCTCGGGTTCTTATAAAATCCGGACGGAAATCGAGACACAGGTCGAGGACGAGGGCGCTTTCCAGAAGATTCTAAAAGGTTTGGGTCTGCACCCGGTTTTTCGATATGAGAAATACCGGACGGCTTATGCCGAAGGGGGCAGGCGGAAGGCGGAAGGAACTCCCCAGTTGGTCTACGATGAAACGCCCATTGGGCATTTTATTGAGCTGGAAGGCCCTGCCAGATGGATAGACGGCGTGGCGCGCCGGCTGGGATACCAGAAGCGGGATTACATTACAGCCAGCTACGCGGCCCTCTACCACGAACACTGCCGTACCAATCGAATCAAGGCCGGGGACATGATCTTTTCCGATAATTCTTGATTGGGTTCTTGCGCGGCTTAGGCTATAATTGTACTGTATTCTCCATCTCCGTATCCGTACCAGAAGGAGTTTGAAATGGAAGGTTTGCTTCAACCAACCCATCTGTTCTTTATCCTGCTGATCGTTCTGATCATCTTCGGGCCGGGAAAGTTGCCCGACCTTGGCCGGGGATTAGGAAAGGGTATCAAGGAATTTAAAGACGCCGTCAAAGGCGGGATAGATAAGTCGGCGGATAAAACCGAAGAAGAAAAGAAAGCGTGACTGTTTTCTCTCCTCCTGGTGGGTACCGCTCAATATCTGCGGCGAACTTCAAGGCTGTCCCCATTACATCAAGGGTCAGGCATGGTTTATTTCGGTCCCACTGCGGGACCGGGATGCAGGGGCTTGCAGGTTGGGAGACATGCTTTCCAAGACCAGATTGCCTCTATGCTGAGCAGCGGTTGCTTCGCTGCGTTGACGCAGTTTTTCTGGCTATGATATAAATTGAGATTCCGGCTGAGCTTGCGTACCGGCCGAGTTTCCCTCATTCCTCGGTAGCTCAATGGTAGAGCATTCGGCTGTTAACCGAAGGGTTGCAGGTTCGAGTCCTGCCCGAGGAGCCAACATTCCAAAGAACTTAATCCGCAATCAGGAATTTGAAAAAGTACCAATTCGTACCACTTCACGCTTCCAATAGAGTCTTGACCACCGCTGAGTTAGCGCGGTAGGTATGCCCGAACGTATGCCAACCAACCTCGCCGACTTTGGCTCTATCTGCCGCAGGTTGAACGTAACCCTTAATCCCGAATTCGTAGATTGAAGGGCGCTGTTCGGTGCTTAATCCATTGGATTGAAGTTAGTTAGACAAAATCTACGGAGGCACAGAACAGTGCAGAGAAAAGTTAGCTCACTTTGGGGCGGTAAGAAAATAGTTTTGCGCCAGACACTGCTGGCGGTGACACCGTTCAGGGGGCTGAGCGTGTTCATCGAGTTTTTGAAGCAGATCGGTTTTTCGGAGCGGGTGCAACGGGATCTGCCGTTTGGTTTGAAATCGCCAAACGCGATTCCGGCAGAAGAGACCTTCACGGCGTTTGTGATCTCGGTGGTGGCGGGAGCGCGGCGATTTGCACACAGTTCGATGCTGCGGGCCGACCGCGGGCTGGGGGCGCTGTTGGGGATGAAGCGATTTCCCACCGACGGCACGATTCGCAACCTGTTCAAGCGCTTCCGGCAGGGGAGGGTGGTGGAGTTCTACGAGCCGCTTTGGGTCTGGCAGGTGGAGCGGCTGCCGAAGCGCGAAGGGGGTTACAGCCTGGACTTGGACTCGACGGTGTTTGAGCGCTAGGGGAAACAGGAAGGCGTGAAGAAGGGCTACAACCCTCGGAAACACGGGCGGGCAGCTCCCTCCCCTACTGAACCCGTTTCCGCGGGGGGCGCAACGGCAAAAAAGACGGTTCAGCCATGCCCAAGACGCGGTAAGATTCTTGGCGTCATTACAAGGCCTGCGGCCCGAAGAACGGCGGCCGCGGACGCCACTGTTCAGGGGAGGAAGCAGTCATGAAAAAATTCTTAGTTATAGCATTCGCAGCGATCTTAGCGGGAGCCTGCAACCGGCAGGAAGCGAAGAAAGCCGCCCCTTCGCCTTCGGCAGCGGCCGTGGCGGTGGCCGGCCCGTTTACGCCGGTGGAACTCAAGGCTTTCACTTCGCTGGATCCGATTGATACGCACTCGCATATTTTTGTGACCAACCAGGACTTCATCGCCATGATTGAAAAGCTCAACCTCCACACGCTCGACATCGCGGTCGACGATGATACGGACCCCTACCTGAAGGACCTGCCGCGGGAGATCCACGACGGCTTCCAATATGTTGCGGCGAGCCATGGACACTCGGTGTTCTGCACAACCTTCGATCCCTATCTTTTCCGCCAGCCCGGATTTGCCCAGGCGGCCATCCGGCAGATCAACCGGGACTTTGCCAGGGGCGCGATTGCCGTGAAGATCTGGAAGAACATCGGCATGCAGATCAAAGACGCGCACGGAAATTACATCATGCCAGATAATCCGATTTTCGAGCCCATCTACAAGGACATTGCCGCCCATCACAAAACCCTGGTCGCGCACGTCGCCGATCCCGATTCATGCTGGAAGGCGCCCAATCCCGCTTCGCCCGACTATGGGTACTACAAGCAGAACCCGCAATGGTACATGTACGGCAATCCTCACGCTCCTTCCAAGGAAGCCATTCTCAAGGCGCGCGACCATGTGGTGGAGGAAAATCCGGATCTGCGCGTGGTGGGCGCTCACCTGGGCAGCATGGAATCCAATTTTCCGGAGCTTGGCCGGGATCTGGACCGTTATCCTAACTTCGCCGTGGATATGGCCGCGCGTATGCCCTACGTCATGATGCTGCCGCGCGCGCAGGCCATCGCCTTCATTAAGAAGTATCAGGACCGCTTGATTTACGGCACGGACCTCAACTTCATGCCCGGAACAAACCCTCAGGAAAAAATCAAGGAGTGGGAAGACTATTACGCGCGCGACTGGCGCTTCCTGGCAACGGACGATTGGGTGGAATACATGGGGAAAAAGTACCAGGGTCTCGATCTGCCGCAGCCGGTCCTCGAAAAGCTGTACCACGCCAATGCCGTGCACTGGTTCCCGGGCATCCTGGGACAAAAACAGTAGACCGCCATCGCCGGCGGCGCTGCATGGGAATGATGGCAACGACCGGCGGGTAGGATACAAGCGCCGGGCTTCAGCCCGGCACTTGTTGAGGTCTGCAACGCACCTGCCGGCCTGAAGGTCGGCCCTGCCACAAAGGCCTTGGCGGGTGAGGGGTCCTTTGAGTCCGGTAGCGCAAACCGGATCATTCGCGGTCTGCGGCTCTCTTCCTCATTCGATCAAACAGCCGCGGACCTCAGAATCAAAAGACCGTGCTGCCTGCTGAATCGCCGGAAGGCCAAACCTTAATTCCGGCTGAAAACGTGCATCTCCCGGTCATGGGGATGCATCGAACCATACCAAGGAAAGGTGACTGCCCGACCCGAACGGAAATGATCGTGAGGTGATGCGTGACCAAAAATATTTTCCAAGCCGTGACCGTTCTGTTTTTGAGCGCCGCCGCGCTGATGGCGGCGTCTGCCCAGCGCTGGATTCACGTGCGAGTGGGGATCGCGAGAGGGGTGAGCGGGAACGTGAGCTTCAACCTGCCCATCGAGATGGCGGCGGTGGCTTTGCCCATGATCCCGTCCGATCAGCAACACCACGGCAAATTCAATTTGCAGGCCTCGGTGAATGGCATGGACCTGCACGCCATGCTGAAGGCCATTGGCAAGGCGCCCGACAACGTTTTCGTTACCTATGAACGGAATGATAAGCAAGTGAGCGTGGCGAAGTCCCGCGGAGATTTGCTGATTAAAATCGTTGAGAAACCCACCGCCGGGGAGCATCTGGGCGAATCGATTGCGGTCAGGGTCCCGATCCCGGTGGTTCGGGCGATGCTGGCCGGGATTTCCAACCAGGCCGACATCGGCGCCGGCATTCGCGCCCTGGTTCGAGAGGGCGACGTGGACGTGACCGTCACCAGCGTGAAAGAAAACGTGCGGGTCTGGACCGACACCACCCTCACGCCCGAATAACTCTGCTGAAGCTCCGTTGCCGTGGCGCTCCTGAACGGCGCAGTTCGAAGGCAAGACACGAATGCCGGGCTGACCACCGGCGCTGCAACAAACACCTCACCGGCCGCTCTCATGGCCCGCTGGCCACTCCACTACTTCCCCCGTTTCGGGCATGTTAATCTGCCGGGCGCGCGAAGGGAAATCACATCCTATAATAGTCATGTCCCGGCCGCTCCTTCGGTTGAGCGTTCCTGGCCTTGCGCGCAACGCCGGCATACTCACCCTCGGGGGAGGCAACGGCCTTATAA
>JAJYJL010000128.1 GCA_021789565.1 Acidobacteriota bacterium | reverse complement strand
TGTTCCCTTTGGAAGTTCAGCAATGGTACGGGCCATTTGCGGTCCTCCTCTCATTCTCATGAGAGGAGGATACCACAAATTCATCTAAGTGAACAGTATTGGGGCTAAGATTGAAATGACAGATTGCAGCCTGCGGATGACTTCATCGTTTTGAGTTATGGGTTCTGGCTGATGAGATGTGCAAATTGAAAATTTGAGATTTCAAATCGTGCAGGCGAGCAGGTAACGGTTGCAGGAACCCGCAGTCAGCGGTCAGCAAAACCGTTGGCTGAAAGTTGAATGCTGATGGCTGGCCGCTGGCAGGAACCGCGGAGCTCACAGCCTGGGGTTCGTGCTACACGCTTCGACGCCGCAGACATCGCAAACGGCGCGACGTCTGCACCCGCGGGAAAGCTGGCGCTGCCAACCCAATTTCAAATCTCAAATTTGAGATTACAAATTTCAGAACCTAAAACCTAAAACTCAAAAATCATAACTCCTCCTCACACCTTCAGGAAAATCTTCTGCCGGTAGAGGAAATAGAGAAACAGCCAGCCGGTCATCATCACGCTGGCGGCCCAGAAAAGCGGCTCGATGGCTCCCATGCGATGGATGAATCCGTGGACGAAGATGGTAGTGATGGTCCCGAAGTCAAAGAGCTGGTGCACCAGGTAGATGGTGATGGCGTTGACGCCGATGATGGTGAAGAAGAACGACCAGCGCCGGATGCCCTTCACGTCGATGATCCAGTAAAAGAGGGCCAGCAACAGCAGGCTCCAGCCGCCCGCGAAAAGGACGAAGGTGCTGGTCCACAGGTTCTTGATGATGGGGAAGTTGAAACTCCACAGGTAACCCACCAGCAGGCTGGCCACGCCTGCCGCAACCAGGCCCAGCGTTTTGCGGTTGGGCGGGCGCTTGGACCGCAGCCAGTGGCCGGCCAGCACGCCCATCAGCGCGGTGGCAATGGCCGGGAAAGTGGAGAGGATGCCTTCATTATCCCCCTGCGCAAAACAGCAGTAGGGACGCGGCAGCAGGTGGCGGTCAATAAAGCTGGCCAGGTTTCCATCGGGTGTTAATACTCCGCTTCCCGCGCCTGGCACGGGAATCAGCATCATCGCCAGCCAGTAAACCACCAGGATGCCGGCAAAAAAGGCCACCTGGCCGCGAATTTTGGTGTTCATCACGATCAGTGCCGCGAAGAAGTAGCACAAGGCGATGCGCTGCAGGACCCCGGCGATGCGCAGGTGGTGAAAGTCAAAATCGAGCAGGCCGTTATAAAGCAGGCCCAGCGCGAAGAGCACCACCAGCCGCTTGACCAGGTGCCGGTAGAGCTGGCCGCGGTCAGCGCCCGCCTCGAGGCGTTTGGTTAGCGAAAAAGGAAGCACCACGCCCACCACAAAAAGGAAGAGAGGGAAAATCAGGTCGTAAAAATGAAAGCCCGCCCAATGAACGTGCTGGAATTGCACGTCGAGAAGGTCCGTGGCGGAGCCGGGGTAGACTTTGTGCAGAGCCTGAATGATGGCCTCGCCGCCGGTGATCCAGAACATGTCGAAACCGCGCAGCGCGTCAATGGACGCCACGCGCTTCTCCAGGAATGACTGCTGATTCGCTGCGCTACCCATGGGCACCTCTCACTGGTTCAGATGAACATCGACTGGGGCAGGAAATCGTCCCTGATTCCGAAGCAGGGATTTGGCGGTCCGTTTCATTCGGCCGAATCGAACCGGCACGCTTGATTTCATAAAAAGGAAGACTGTGACTACGCCCAGTGAAAATAACGCGGCTTAGGGAAAAAGGGAAGAGGTTTTATGAGATGCAGGTTCAGCAGCATGTTGAAGCATCCCGCAGAGTGGGTGTGGCGGCGGGTCCGTCCCGCCATAAGGCTAGTGTTTTCAACGTGGGTTGGCGGCCACCGACTTCGCCGGGGTAAACTTCAGCCGCCGCTACAGCCTGCGTCCTGCTCAGTTGCGGGCGGCAGCTTGAGAGGCGTGCGGCTGGCCGGCGAAGGCTGGCGTTCCCCGGAGGTGAGAAGCCACGCGGTGATGGGCAGGGTTCTGCAGAGCTTGCAGGCTGAATTCCGCGACGAGCGGCAGATGGTCTGAGGCGACGAGCGCCTTGCGGCTGCGGTGGGGCTCCAGTCGGTGGAGCTTCAAAGTTTCGTCAAAGTAAATGTGGTCCAGGCGAAACAGCGGCAGGACACACGGATAGGTCCGGTGTCGCGGGGCGTGTGAACGGAGGCTGCGGGCGCCGAAATGGTCCGTGAGCAGGCGGGTGGCGTCGCCCGGTATCCAATCATTAAAATCGCCCAGCACGATGCGCGTTCCGTCGAGCCCGGTGTTGCGCAGGATGCGCCGGCTGACCATGTGGCGGGCCTGCTGGCGGCGTTCGAGGTAGGCGGTGCCCAGATGCACGTTAAACAGGTGCAGCACCTGCCCATCGGCCAGCCGCACATCGGCCCGCAGCACGCCCCGTGGTTCGCGGCCCCGGGTGGTGACGTCATAATTCCAGGAACCCACAACGGGGAAGCGCGACAGCAGCAGGTTGCCGTAGGCCGCGCCGTTGTGCCGCCGGTTCTCGCCGAAAGCGGGATGATAACCAAGCGCCTCCGCCACATAGCGGGCCTGGTCCTCATGCGAATTCGGGCCGCGCCCCACCACTTCCTGCAGCGCCACGATGTCGGCATCAAGCTCGAAGAGCACCTCGGCAATCCTGCCGGGCCGCACGCGCCGGTCGAGCCCGCGGCATTTGTGAATGTTGTAGGTGGCTACACGGAGCGTCTGGAGCCGGTTCTGGGTCATATTAAGATTGCCTGGCTGCCGGCCATCGCCGACGCACATACTTTAATTAGATGCAATTGAGCCGGGCAGTGATTTATGTGTCGCAAGCTTGCGCTAAGTTGTGGCTAAAGAACCACTTATCGGCTGGCTTCGGCTGAGGACTGCAAAATATGGTGACAACGCTCGTTTGTAGCGCCGCCGTCCCGGCGGCACTTTTCAGGGTCGGCAAGATGCCGGCGCTACGGAAGTCCGTCACTCTATGTTGCAATCCTCCTTAAGGCGGCCCCGGAGCATCGGAAGAAGTTTCTCCTGTCTTCCCATTCGCCTTCTTCCGCGGAAAACGCAGCCGCCAGGACTGCACCAGCAGGGTCAATGCCACCCAGGCGCCGGTCACAGCCAGCACGCCTGCAATCACCCGCGGGAACAGGATGGCGAGCGCCACCAGCCCTGCCAGGGTGAGCCCGCCGCTGAGCATCAGCGAAGCTTCCGCCGGGCCCAGCACCCGGCTGCTGGTGACGGCTGCGCCCACCGCCTTGCCGAATCGCAGCACGCCCTTGGCCGCCCAGTTGGCGCTGCCCCGGACGGCGCCGCGCGGCCGGGCGCGCATTCTGCGCGGCACAATGGGCCGGGGGTGCCGCTTGGGCGTCAGAACGATCTCCGTGGACCGGCTGAGGTCGTCCAGGTACATGGCCTGCATCTGGGAAGCAAAGTCATCATCCTCGGCAATCACATCGAGTTCCCAGTTGCCCATCCAGCTGGCAATGTTCAGATTGGTCGATCCCACCCGCGCCCAGCGGCCGTCTGCCACCGCGGTCTTGGCGTGGAGCATGGGCCCGTTCCACTCGAAGATGCGCACGCCGGCCTCGAGGAGAATGCGGTAGCCGGCGCGCGATATGGCCCGGACAAAGGGTACGTCGCCCGAGCGCGGCAACAGCAGGCGCACGTCCACGCCGTCGGCCGCCGCCGCGCAAAGCGCCTGAACGTAGGACGACGTTCCCACAAAATAAGCGTCGGTGAGCCAGATGGATTCCCGGGCCAGGGCGGCGACCAACTGGTCAAGCCGGTACACCGACCCCACGCCGGGCTGGGAGGCAATGACGCGCAGGCTGATGTTTCCTTTTGCTGCCGGGGCGGAGCCGCCGTTCTGCGGTTCGCTTGGAGGCAGCGGTGGGCCGCAGGTGGCCCAGATCGATGCAAATGCTCCTTCAACGTCGGCCACCGCCGGCCCTTCGATGGAGACCCCTGTATCGCGCCAGGGAGCGATCCGGCGCTGCGGATTGCCCGCCCATGCCCGCCCCACGCACAGGCCGGTAACGAAAGCGACGCGGTTGTCCACAACGATGGTCTTGCGATGGTCGCGGCTGAGCCAGCCGAAAGCGCTGTCAACGCGCGGAGGATTGAAGCATCGCACTTCCACGCCAGCCCGGCGGAGCCGATGCCAAAAGCTCCACCCGCTGCTGGCAATGGCTCCCCACCAGTCATAGAGCACCCGCACTCGGACGCCTTCGCGGGCCTTCTGGGCCAGCAGGCTGGCGAACTCGCGCCCGATGTCGTCGTCGTGGATGATGTAGCTTTCAAAATGAACGGTGCGGCGGGCCGAGCGGATGGCTTCTTTCCAGGCAGGATAGTTCTCGCCGGCATCGCGCAGCAATCGGACGTTGTTGCCGGGAACCAGCGGCGCTCCCGCCGCTCGCGAAAGCGCCTGGTCGGCAAACACGCGCACCGCCGCGAGAGTCTCGCTTGCCACGGGCACGATGGGATTTTCAGGCGCTGCCATCGATTACTATCATACTCCGCGGAATGCAGGCAATCTCCTGACAGTGTACTGTGCCGTGCCGATTGCAACCAATTTTGTAGGGTGTTAGACTGGCGCCAAAGTTCAATGTTCGCTTGGCCGGACCGCACGTGCGAAGACCTTTCACAACCCGGTACCCGCAAATTACTCGCGGGCTTTTCCCGCTATTGCTTCTGGGCATCATAGTGTCCCCCGGGACTCAGCTTAAATCCCAAAGTACGCCGGGCGCGCTGGCCATATTGGAGCGTGCCGCACGCCAATATTCGAATCTCCAGAGTTACAGAATCACCTGCCGGGAGTCCTTCTCAAGCCGGCAGGGCACCAATCCTTCACCCACAACAATGACCGCAATCAAGGCCCCGGGAGGTCGATATCGGTTCGAAGGCAACATCGGCTTTGGGACGGCGGTCCAGGTTTCGAATGGCAAATTCGTCTGGTATTACCATCCAACGGAAAACGCCTACGCCCGCCAACCGGCAACCGGCAAAGGGCCTGTATTTTCGGAGGTTCTTGGTCCAGACGATGAGGCAATTGAAGGGGCAGTAAACCTTGTGAATAGTTTGGCCTGGTATAGCGGGCATTTCAAATCTGCCATAAGGGTTCCAGATGAGAGCCTGACGCTAAGCGGCCGCAGGCTGAGTTGCTACGTCATATTGCTCACCAATAGGGACAGGAAAATCCCCGGACCGTATCCTTTCACCGATAACATCTGGATCGAAAAGGGTTCCTTCAAGATCCGCAAGATTGTTGAGAACTATATTGCGACACTTAATCAGTTCAGATCGCCCCCAGTTACTTTCCACGCAACAAGGGTTTCCGTCTTTCCGCAAGTCCAATTGAACCAGCCAATACCAGATTCGGCTTTTCACTTTACGCCACCATCCACCGCGCATATGGTTTCAGCATTTCAGCAGTATCACCTGCAGCTTCCTCCCCCGCCAGGACCAGCGGCGATCTACAAGTTCATCCTGAGGTCTTTTTCCGGATCGCAGGTCGCGCTCGGCAGGTTTCGAGGGCACGCCATCCTGATTGACCTGTGGGCCACGTGGTGTGGTCCCTGCTACGAGGCGTTCCCGGAGCTTGAACGGATCTATCATCAGACATACAGGACGGACCTCGTTATCATTTCCATCGACCGGGATGACATTGCGAAGGATGCGCAGGCCTACATCGAGAAAATGCGTTATCCCTGGCAGAACTTTCATGACGACGGAGAGATCGAGAGGGTATTTGGAGATAAACCCGTCCCTCGAACTATATTGATCAACGATAAGGGTGAAATCGTCTTTGACAAGGTGAGCCCCACCAAGCAAGACCTTCATGCAGCGATTACAAAGCTGGGGCCCCGTTACGCTGCGGCCGTGGCCAACAAGTGAAGGGACCCATCACCGGTTCGTCACGGCGGAGAGCCTCAGACTCGCGGCTTCCTGAAAGCACAGAGCTTGCCGGCAGGCCTGCTTCTGAACGGAGGCCTCCGGTCACTCCCCCCCTGACCACGCCTACTCCGACTTGAGCGAAGCCATGTCGATGGAGAAGCGGTATTTCACGTCGGACTTTAGCAATCGCTCGTAGGCTTCATTCACCTTCTGGATGGGGATGACTTCAACGTCGCAGGTGAGGTTGTTTTTGCCGCAGAAATCGAGCATTTCCTGGGTTTCGGCGATGCCGCCGATGAGCGAGCCGGAAAGGCTGCGGCGCCTGATCAGCAGGCTGAAGGCAGCCACATCGAGAGGCTTGGGCGGCGCGCCCACCAGGGTAATGTTGCCGTCGCGGCTGAGCAGGTTGATATAGGCATTGATGTCATGGTCGGCGGAGACGGCGTCAAGAATGAAATCGAAGCTGCCTTCGTGCTTCTGCATTTCGTTGGCATTGCGGGAGATGACCACTTCATCGGCGCCGAGGCGCAGCGCATCTTCCTTTTTGCCTGGTGAAGTAGTGAAAACCACCACATGGGCCCCGAGCGCGTGGGCAAACTTCACGCCCATATGGCCCAGACCGCCGAGCCCCACCACGCCCACTTTCTTGCCTTTGCTGACGCACCAGTGTCGCATGGGTGAGTAGGTGGTGATTCCAGCGCAGAGCAGAGGCGCGGCCCCGGCGAGATCGAGGCCGGAAGGAACGCGCAGCATGAACCGCTCGTCCACCACTACGCTGTCGGAATAACCGCCGTAGGTGACGCCTCCCAGGTGCTTGTCGGGGAAGTTATAGGTGAGGGTGACGTTGGGGCAGAACTGCTCCTGGCCGGCACGGCATTCCGGGCAGGTTCCGTCGGAATCCACCATGCAGCCGACGGCGGCAATGTCGCCGGGCTTGAACTTGGTTACGGCGGAGCCGACCCTGGTGACGCGGCCAACAATTTCATGACCGGGAATGCAGGGATAGGTGGTGGGCATGGACTCGACCCACTCGTTGCGGACCGTGTGGAGATCGGAGTGGCAGATGCCGCAGAAAAGAATTTCAATCTGGACGTCATTTTCGGTGGGCTCTCGCCGCGAGATCACCGTGGAGGCCAGCGGCGATGTGGCGCTGGCGGCCGAATAGGCTTTCGCTTTGTACATGAACTTACGCTCCTAAATTGGAAAATTTGACGCGCATGCCAGAACAGGCCGGCATGCGGCGCAGGAAACAAGCCACTGATAGAAAAATGCCCTTTATTGCTGCAACCCTGTGGGCCTCTATTTTTGATGCAGGCCTCGAATTTCGGTTGCGGGGAAAATCCCTGCACTATTCGAATGGGTTGTATCCCGGTTTCTTGTAGACCCTTTCCGGGTGGTCAAGGATATCCGGTTGATAAACCTTCTCCGCCCAATCCTGAGGCTGGATTTCTTCAATCGCGACCGAAACCGCCTCTTCGCTGAAGTTCAGAACGTTCATCACGCTTTTGGCGAGTTCTTCGGCGAGCCGTGTCTTGAGTTCTTCAGACCTTCCCGGATAGAGCTTGACGATAACGTGGGGCATGCTTCACTCCTTGGGAATCATTCAGCGATGACGAGCAGTATGATTTCAGGCGCGGTTCGCCATTTGGGAACGTGTTATAGTGCCGGAATGCGACCTCAACCTCTCATCGCAGTAACCGACGTGGAAGCCAGCAGCCGATGGTACCAGCGACTGCTGGGCTGCCGAAGTTTTCATGGAGGTTCCCATTACGAGCAACTGGTTTCAAACGGCCAACTGGTCCTTCAGTTGCACAGCTTCGAAGTGGAACACCACCATGGGCGGATTGGCAACCGCGATGACAAGCCCTATGGAAACGGCGTCCTGCTCTGGTTCGAAGTGGACGATTTTGACGCCGTGATGCAACGCGCCGCCGAGATGGGCGTGGAAATTGTGCTGCCCAAACATCGCAACCCTCCCGATGGCGACGGCGGGCCGAATCATTGGGAGTGCTGGATGCGAGATCCGGACGGATATGTCGTGGTGGTAGCCAGCCCGTATGGGACAGCCGACGGAACCTGGCAACCAGAGCACGGGAATCCCTGGGCATGAGAGAAATGCCTCCGCTGCCGGCGCAGGATTGCCGGACTACTTGCGGTATTGCTCGTCGCTGACCTGTTCCAACCAGTCGACGGGCTTGCCGTCCTTTTTTCATGAACGGCAATGTGCGTCATGGCCATGGTGGGCGAGGCGCCGTGCCAGTGCTTCTCGCCCGGCTGGAACCAGACCACATCACCCGGCCCGACTTCCTCGACGGGGCCGCCCCAACGCCCCACCCAGCCGCAGCCGGAGGTGATGATGAGCGTCTGGCCCAGCGGATGGGTGTGCCATGCGGTCCGCGCGCCGGGCTCGAAG
Organism: Acidobacteriota bacterium; assembly: GCA_021789565.1. Next base: position 3,011 of record JAJYJL010000128.1, on the reverse strand, counting down.
GTGACGCTGACGCCCATCATGCGCGCCGGTTCGGGCGCCTGAAACAACGGATCGATGCGTACCGTGCCGGTGAACCACTCTGCGGGTCCCTTGGTGGAAGGTTGTGAACCAACTCTTTTGATTTCCATGATGACCTCCTTTGGTTGAAGGTAACACGCGTTTGCCCTGCGTGCACGCCCGGCGCGGCGGCCGGGACGCAACCCGGGAACACATTCCTGACCATCAGCGATTGCTCGATTTGCTCGGGATACCGCGCCCGCGAATCTCGACCATGGGTGTCGATTCATCGATGCCCCGTCCCACCGTAAAGTATAGCCTGCCGGCCTCTGGTTCTTTTCGGCCGGGCCGCCCGCAGAAGAATGCGTTTTGCAGTTTTCGACCGTCATGATTACAATGGGCGGCATGACATTCGAAACGAATGGACTGAATGATCTCAACCTGGTTGCTCCGCCCGCGGCGCTCGATGGAATCGCGGCCCGGACCCGCGCCATGGGGTTTGACATGGCCTCGGAACCCCGCACCGGGGCGTTGCTCCGCGCCCTAGCGGCTTCAAGGTCCGGCGGCCGGCTGCTGGAACTCGGAACGGGCACCGGCGTGGCGACCTCATGGATACTGGCCGGGATGGACGCGGGTTCAACCCTGACCAGCGTTGATTTCGATCCCAATCATCAGCAGGTGGCGCGCGAGTTTCTGGGCGGCGACAACCGCCTGACGCTGGTGCTTGAAGATGCGCTCGGGTTCCTGAAACGCCAGGCCGCCGCAATTTTTGACTTTGTTTTTGCAGATGCCATTCCCGGCAAGTACCAGGGGCTGGAGGAGTGCCTGAAAGTTGTAAAGCCCGGCGGCATTTACATCGTCGATGACATGACGCCTCTTCCCAAATGGCCCAAGGCCCACGTGGAGAGGGTCGCTCACCTGATCAATCAACTGGCCGGCGACGATCGTTTCGCCATGGCCCCGCTCGACTGGGCCACCGGGGTAATTGTTGCCGTCAGGCGATAACAGTCAATCACTGTAGAACTTCACGCCCGGTGAAACACCATCCTAAAAATTTCTGGCCAGAACGAGCGACAGGGTTTTCATAATCGGTTCCCCATGCGAGCCGCGCCAGTAGACGCGCCCGCAGCCGGCATGGTGCAGTAGATTAATCCAAGGCGCGCATACAATCTTGGTCGAAGGTTGAGTGAGGAACCCGAAGTGGTCCGAGAAGGAAATAGTCGAGGTGTCGCGGTGTGGTCGCCCCAAGCACAAGCTCGCTCATGGTCCAGCAATTACTTTAAGCACTGGAGCCGAGATACTCGAAAACGAAGGCCGTGCCGCGGTTTCACGAGTGTTTACGGTGTGCCGGGTAGAGCGCCGAACTTTTTCAAAATGTTTCTGGTAGCCTGTTGAGCAATAGGATTCGTCAGGTCCGGGTGGACCGTGCCCGGCGTAAAAGAGTCGAGGCCCCAATTCCACCACTTTGTGCCAGCATCGAAAACCGTGCTGCCGGAGGAGGCCGAATAGACCGTCATGTCGGAATACAAGGTCTGCCCGGTGGCGAGATCAGTGTAGGGAGAGTGGGCAATGCTGGCCACGCCAGGAGGAACATTGGCAAACATCTCATCCACTTCGGACCCAAGCAGCCCATGGAGGTGGGTCCCGTTTTGCACGTTGGAGCCCTGAAAAACCCAGTTCGAAGCGTCTGTCACTATAACGTCGGCGTTTATCGGCCCGGCCCCGATGGGTTCGTTGTACATGGCACCGCACATCTGGTCCTCGGGGCGGTTCACGGGAGGCAGCCGGAACTGAGTTGTAATCAGGTAATCATTGCTCGGGTCGCCATCGAGCGCATAGGGGTCCAGCTTCATGGCCTCGTATTTGTAACAAATGATCGTGCGGTTCTTGTCTCCGGTGATGCTGCTGGGCGCATATCGGATTTGCCAGTATGAAGTGTTGGAACCGAAGAATGCCAGGTTCACGTTCTTGTCCCTGGCCCCTTCCACATTATCCCGCATCTGCCATGTCCAATACTCACCGTGCCCGGCTATGAAAAATCCCTTATGGGCGGGGATGAGGGAGTCACCGTTTTCATGGGTGTCGACATCCGTACAGTACGTCACGTCATAACCTTCTCGTTCCAGAAAGCGGACCATGTTGTACTCGAACTGAAGGAAATCCTGACTTCCGTACCAGGTCTGATAGGGGCGGTTGAAAGAAACTTCGTAAGCCCGGGGGCTCGTGTAAAGGGAAAATCCTCCCCAGGGGTTGTAGGCCTGATAAGTGTTGACGCTCGAGTTGAAAAGCAGATCGGACTGACGCCCGTCATCCCGGACGACAAAAACGATGTAGGCCTCTTTCCCGCTCGTCTGTGCTATTAGTTTGGCGAGGTAAAAGCCGCTGGCCCAATCCGTAGGGTCGCTGCTGCTGGCGGTGGTCACCTGGTGATTGCTCTCCCAGTGGCACTCAACCAAATTCGTATTCGCGGCCGGCGTTGGAAGTGGCTGCTGGATACCATTAAGGGTCACAGGTGGGGAAACCAGCCTGGCTCCAGCCCCTCCGTACCACCCCATGCGGTAGATGGCCAAAGTGTACGCGGCATCGGTTGTGTTCACAAAAAAGCTGATCGTGTCGCCGCGGTTCACGCTGGTGGCCGAAGCGAAGCCTTCAATCTCATGGTTCGTCGCCGCATTGTGGAGTTTCCATGAAGGATCGCCTGCTTTCTTGTTCTCCTCGACAATCGGATTGCCGCCGGAACTGCCGCCGCTGGTTGCGGAGCCTCCGCAGCTCACATAGCTCGCTACGGCTCCCAGGCTAGCCAGCAGAAACCTCCGCCGAGGAATACGACCGGGAAAGCGGTCGAGGTTCTTCTGGACTGAAGGATCGGAACTAAAAGGATCTGTTGGTTTTTCATTTGAATCCGCGCTCATATAATTTCGACATGCTCCTCGTAGGGAACCGGGACTTTCCTCGTTTGTATTGGGCGCACCGACCCCTGTTTTCCCTGAGCCCCCTTCAAGCCTTTGAGATCG
>JAJYJL010000127.1 GCA_021789565.1 Acidobacteriota bacterium | reverse complement strand
AGCCAGTGACGCGTTCTGTCCCTTGATGTCTCTGAAGCCATGCAGCGTAAATCTGTCTGGAGCTTTCGTCGGTGTTCGAGCCGTTGAAAAGCACGATGCCTTCACTGAACGGGCTGTCCGCCAAAAGACGTAATAGATAGTTCTGTGTTCTTCTCGATTCAGTGAAAATGACGGCCTTTTGCAGCGCGCCGAGCTCAATGGCCTTGGGGAAGGCAATGGCCAATGCCTTGACCAGCGCCTTGCCTTTCGCGTTTTGCTCGATGGACTTGGCGAGCTTGGCGAACGCTTCAAGGTCGGCCACCTCAGATTCAATTGCGGCCCGGTCGGTGTCGGAAAGCGTTTCGGCGGGCTGATTTTCCGACCATTCCTCAGCAGTCTGGTCGAGGGCTTCGTAGTCCTGGTCAAGTGTTTCTTCAAGGGACTCGGCCGGTTCCGCCCTCTGGAGCTTGGCCTTGAGCCGCTTGGACATGGTTTCGAGCGCTGCGGCGATAGCAAAGGTGGAGGAAGCCAGCAGTTTGCGGAGGACGAGCGTAATCAGCGAGCGTTGGCTGGCAGGGAGCGCCTGAAGGTTGTCGCGGCGGAGATATTCAGAAACCAGATCGTAGAGCCGGTCTTCGCTTTCCTCCGGGGTGAACTCTTCCACCATCGGCAAGCGCTTGGTGAATGGAATGTAGGACGTGACCTGACGCCGGAGCGTACGCTGGCAAATGGGCTTAAGGCGCGCTTTGAGCGTCCGAAAAACCTGTTCCTGGGAAAGATTGGCGAATTGCTCGCGGAAGCTCTGAAGGTCGCCAAACGTGTGCTCGTCAATGAAGCTGACGAGGCCGAAGAGTTCCAGCAGTGAGTTTTGAAGTGGAGTGGCGGTGAGGAGAAGCGTGCTCTTGCCCGCTAGGGCGACCTTGAGCGTGTTCGCGATGACGTTGGAAGGCTTGTAGACATTGCGCAAACGATGGGCTTCATCCACCACGACCAAATCCCACGCGGTATGCGCAACATCGGCGGCCTTACTCCTGGCGAATTGGAAGGAACAAATTATGATGGCATTGGGCGGTTCGAATGGACGAAGGTTCCCGCCTCTTACCGCTTGATTGTATGTCTTGGTTTCGATGATCTGGCAAGGCAAAAAAAACTTCTCGGTCAACTCTTGATGCCATTGCTTGCGGAGGTTAGCAGGCGTAATCACGAGTACGCGCCGCTTCCGCTCCGCCCACTTTTGCGAAAGGACCAAGCCAGCTTCGATCGTCTTGCCGAGGCCGACTTCATCAGCTAGGAGCGCTCCTTTTGCCAGGGGTGAGTTGAAGGCAAATAAGGCAGCGTCCACTTGATGCGGATTCAAATCCACCTGGGCGCTCGCGACGGCTCCGGCGAGCTTTTCAAGGCTGTCTGACGAACAGCGCTTGGTTAGCTCATGAGCAAAATATTTGGCGTGGTAGTCTGTAAGATTCATGGTTCAAAACATATATAAAGTCGGGCTGGAACAGCTTTCGTTCTATTACGCCAAGAAGCCGTGAAGCTGGTATTGTTCATCGCTAAAACGGCGCGTGAGAATTCTCCTGGTTGCCGATTTGACGAAGTAACTCACCTGGGTAACTTTTTGTAGCGCGAAATGATACAGTTGGCTGGAAGCCCGCGACAGGGTCGGCAGCCGAGAGAAAGTATACAACTACGCAATTGTGCGCGCCATATCGTCGAATTTGGCGCGGAGCGCCGGTCGAGAGGGCTTGCGGTAGGATCCCCGTCGCGTGCGGACGCCCGAAAAGATTCCATGAAAGCTCTCACGATAAGGCAACTTTGGGCATATGCGATTCTGCACCTGGGTAAAGACGTGGAGAATCGGTCGTGGCGAACACATTATCGCGGCCCTCTGCTGATCCATGCGGCGAGTTACCATGAGCGCCAACCCCGTGAGAAGCTCGCGGAGAACATATGCAGGCCGCCGTCTGCTGAAACCCTTGCCAATCTCCCGGAAGGCTCCATTGTGGGAATCGCGCGCGTTGTCGGCTGCGTGAAGAACTCAGAGAGCCGGTGGGCACAGAAAGGCGCTTGGCACCGGCTGATCAAGAATCCGCGTCGCATGAGGCCGATTCCATGCAAAGGGAGCCTAGGGCTTTGGATACCGCCTCCCGCAGTCATGAAGGAACTGCCGGCGTGGGTTAAGCAACTTGACCTCAAATGAGCAAGGGCTTTCCAGCGTTCGCCCGCTACATCGGCATTGATTATTCTGGCGCTCAGACGCCCACGGCCAGCCTAAGCGGGTTGCGCGTGTACTTGGCTGACCGGAAGTCCGGGCCAGGAGAGGTGTTGCCACCGCCGAGCCCGCGCAAGTATTGGACGCGGCGCGGTATCGCCGAATGGCTGGTCGAAAGGCTTTCCGAAGACGCGCCTACGCTGGTCGGGATTGACCATGGGTTCTCATTCCCAATTCAGTATTTTGAAGAGCGCCATCTCCCGCGCGATTGGCCGGCATTTCTCGAAGACTTCCAAAAGCATTGGCCGACGGATGAAGACCAAACCTACGTGGAATTCGTGCGTGACGGGATTGTAGGCAACGGAAAAGTCCGTGCCGGCAGTTCTCGTTGGCGACGGCTAACTGAAGTTCGCGCTGGCGGTGCCAAGTCAGTATTTCAATTCGACGTGCAAGGGGCTGTGGCCAAGTCCACACACGCCGGGTTGCCTTGGTTGCGCTATATCCGACAGCATGTGGGCGGCCGGGTTCATTTTTGGCCTTTCGATGGCTGGGAATTCCCAGCGGGCAAGTCCGCGGTGGTGGAGGTCTATCCGTCGCTGTGGAGGCAGAGCTTCGCTCAGGAAGATCGAAACCCAGATCAGCATGACGCTTATGCAGTTGCCGCGTGGATGCAACGCTCTGATCTGGACGGCAAGTTGGCAATTTTCTTCCACCCAGGAGTGACACCCACGGAACGGGAAGTGGCGCAGGTCGAGGGCTGGATTCTCGGAGTGATGTGAGGCCTTGTTGAGCGCGCCAAGTCGTTGGCTTTTTCCCCAGAAGGCGATTCTGGTATGTGGATTACTTGGTGTCGGGACCCCCCGCAGAGGCCAGTTTCGGAACACGAACAGTCTTTGGTAGGCTGGTGCACAAAATCGCTCGCTCAATGCCGATTAACTCCACGACCCATTTAAGGTGGTGCGGAAGCACTCTCATTCGGCCTTGATAAAGCGCGTTGAAAATGGCATTAGCGAGAGCCTCTCTACCGAGGGTCTGCTGGACAATGGGATGCGCAAAGATATCCACTGTGCAGCCCAGACGGAGACGCGGAAAACGTTGCGAGCAAATACGATTGGCCTTCCGTTCGTCGACAATGGCGAATGCGCGCTGACTCACAGCATAGGCGATGGTGGCGGCTTCCCCGTCGTCGAGAGTCGCCGCAGCGGATCCGATGACAAGCTGTTCGAAATATTGCGTAGCCCGTTCATCAAGTTTAGCCATCGTAACGAAATTAGACGCGACGAGCTCGTTCAATAATTCCCAATCCTGCCGACTCCGGTGCCGGCCTCCTGCAAGTTCGGCGAGCACAGTATCCACCACGGCGAAAGGATTAGGGAGGGCCTGGATCAATTGCCGACCACAACCCGTGGCGTTCAAGTTTATGACCGTACTCGTATCCAGAACCAAATGAGCTTTTGGATCAGTTAGGCAGGTCAAGGATGGTGCTATCAGACTCACTTCCTTCAACCTCCTGGCTGTCCAGTATTTCGCGCACTTCGATCCGATCCAGACAAAGGAGGCGGGCGATCTGTCCCTCGCTCAAAAGACTCTGTCGATATGCCTCTGCAGCGAGCAAGTTAAGCCGGAGCGTCGTCGGACGATCTGCTTCGGCCTTGTCCAGGTCAAACGTTGACAGGTCACCCAAGACCTGCCGGACCTGCTCATCAGTGATGCCTCCATTTGCCTGAAACCAGTCCCACGTCCCCCCTTTAACCAAATCTAATTCTTCAAGCCGCCGCACTATGGCCTCGCGGGACACTCCGAAGAAATATGCTAGGATGATCACATGTCGACGGGTTAGCCGCTCTGCCCCTGCGGTCGCTTCCTGGAATTTCTGCATCACGGCCCGTGCCGGCGTCAGGAATGCTCTGCCAAACGCATTGGCGTAACGCTCTTCACGTGAATTCTCCGGCTCATTCCGATGCAGGATTTCGGCGCTGCGCCGCGAGGAAATAAAATGGCCGCACTCGTGACCCGCCGACTGGTTCCGCCGCTCCCGAGGATGACTGGCGTTCAGTAGTACGCACGCGCCAAGCGCCTCATCGTACGCGAACAGGCCTGATATTCGGCTGTCGAGCCTCCGGATGTAAACGCGGACGCCAAACTCCATTTCGAGCAGCGTGACAATGCCAGGCACGGGCCGGAAGCCTAGACCGAGTCGCTGTCGCAGTTCTGTTGCATCATGTTCAGCCTGTACCCGCACATTGCCGCGAAGGATTGGGCGTTCCGGGGGATAGTTAACCGTGCGTTTGACGCCGAGCAGGTTTTCCAGTTCTACTTCCGCTCTTGCGAGGTTGGCCATCAATGCGGCCGCATGCGCGGCGGCCTCGTCCTTGCTGTCGAACAGCTTTCGAAAGCGTGGCGCAAGATCAACGTGAACAGCCTCCTGACGCAGCATAGCGTTCACGGACGTTCCGAAGGCCTTCGCGAGTTGCTGCAACTCGTTGATCCGCACACGCCGTTGGCCCTGCTCCATTGCGACGAGGGTCGTGCGGGCGACCTCAATCGAATTTGCTGCCTCGGCTTGCGTAAACTTCGCGGTCTCACGGGCGATACGCAGGCGTTCGCCAACATCTCTCGGGCTCATTTCTTCAAGCAGTGTCATGATTGTCCCTCAGTGGCCCAATTTGCCAAGAATGAACCCGTTCCAAGGAAATGCATAAAACTCTTCCATTCCGTTTCGTGTTGAAGTAACAAGCGATCAAGCTTTGAGCGAGCGTCACCTTCCGTAAGACCAAGCGACCGACTGAGCTGAAAAGCTCTCAAATCGAGCATCCGCGAATTTGCCGCCGAATTTCGCAGCCCTGCAAGTTGGTCCAGATGTAACGTTCCGGCAATCGCATATTCACGGAGGGCCCGCGTGATTTTCTTAGGTGGGAAGGAAGGGGCCGCGCCTGCTGAGAACGTTGCGGCGGAAAGATTCTCCCACACGTAAGTGTCCTTTGGCTCGGAGAGACCAACGGCGTGTACGCTTAGGCGTCTTAGCAGGCAGGCGGCACAAATCCCGCACTGCCTTTTCTTCCCATCGACGCTCACCTGCCGGGCCTGTTGCCAGCACGACCACGTGCCGGACCACGAGGAACCGTCGCTGCATTCTTCGACGAACTTCCTGAGCGTTTCAGCCTTGGTATGCCAGAGCTGAGGGAATTTGAACTTCACCTTGTGTTGAAGCAATGCCGCCAAGAATTTCTCCATCCGATCAGTAAAAAGGGGATGGCTCCGGTAGTCCTCATACCCCTGTCCCACCGCAACCAATGCCGGGCCGAGCGCCCCTTGTCCGCTCTCGGGCACGATGATCTCCCCTGCCTTGGCTAAAAAGGCAGCCAGACCGCTTAAGAGAGCGAACTTGAATCCTCGTGATCGCGCGGTTGACTCTACGAAAGCGCGTTTCCCGGGCCGGACATGATATGGAACAGAAGTGAAAGGCTGCCTTTGCGAGGACAGTGCCTTTCCCTCGCAAATCTTCGACCCTAGCCGGACGCGAATCAGCCTGTCCCCCATCTCCCGGCCCATTATTCCCGCAACGCATCGCGAATCCAGTCCGTCGCTGAAGGGAATAACCGCACTCGGCCCCGCAGGAATATTGAATTGACTCTGCCCAGGAGGAGTCAGACGCTTATTGCGCGAGCAAAACTCGATCTTCCACCTGTCTCCGGTCAGGAAATTCAGCGCGTCGTGCAACGACCCGGTTACCTGACTGTCGTGCCAACGGTCCGGGTCATGCACAGGAATCATCAGTTCAAACTCTCTTAGCCACGTCCGCGACGGACGCCGCTGAGTTCTATCTGCGAATTCGGCTGCTGCCGCTACCAGCAACGCGTCGTAGACAATCTCGTCCCACTTCGCAATACAATAAGATTCAAGTTTGCCAGTCGTGAACTCGACATTCTGGCCGATTTCGCATCGCATCCATCCTGTGCGAGTACGCACGCCCCGCTCCACTACATGGATGCTTATCAAAGGCCGAGCCGAAAGTGCCCCCTCAGCTTCATTCTTCACAATCTCACCCCGTCGTCGAGCCCCTGTCGTTTTAGCGGCGGACGGTCCGGACTGCCCACTTTGGAATTCATAATCTGTCGCGTAAGCCCTTCAACGCCTGCGCGGCTGAAGGCCTGTTCCATTCTCTCCCGAACCCTGTTTGCGCGCGACTCAGTGGATTTTCGGCAGTAGTGTTCCTCTACTTGCCGGATTCCTCGTACGGCGCGATCATTGAGGGTATCCTCTATAGCTTTCTTAGCGATATCGAGGCCAGTGACCCCTCGGTCCGATAACTGCTTTGCATACTCCAGAACAAGTCGTGCGAGTCCAGAACCAGCGTCGCCACTGAGAGCCTCCAGCTCAGGCCCCGTTATGTTTTTGAATAAAGAGTTTTCTTGATTACCGCAGGCTCCCAAAAAACCGCTGAGAAATTCAGGGCTTATTTCTCCTCGACAGTCCTCCCCCAGTGCCGCAACCATTGCATTGTTGACTTGCTCAGGCTCAAAAACCTGATTGTCAGCCCATTCCGCTACGCGCTTCCAGCCTCGGCACATCGGTAAGGTTCTGTGGGGACCATCGCTCATGTGAATCTCCGATGTCAGATATATACCAAAGTTGCTCTGACAATGTCAAGCGGAGATTCCGCTGAGCTAACTGCACGTAAGTCACAATGTTTGGTCGCGATGCGACGATGCCTAACCTCGCAAGAGTAGCGGTAGATCGTTTGCTCAAAGTCTTTTGCAGGGCTCGGCATTCGGCTTTAGGGAAGGGGTGTCGAAGCCCTCGTCGTCATCGCAAGTGTTGGTCGGAGAAGGCGATCTTCAAGCGTGGGACAAGCCTAGCGAAAGGTTGGAATCTACTCAGAATGGTCGCCCGAGTTCTGTTCAGCGTTGCGCACGCGCAATGAATCTCACAATGGACCTGAACCTTTCCTCGATTGCAGTTGGTTCGACGACGGGATAACCAAGTTCAACTGCGATCGCGCGAAGCTCGGCGTGCCATGCGAGCGGTATAGAGGTTTCCGGTGGAAAGGCATGTGTTCTCCGCTCTGAGAAAATCCGCATGGCGGCTTTGCGGGCCTCCGAGTAATCGAGCTTCCCGAGGAGATCAATAAGCAAAATGTCTAGGATATCTCTCGCGCGGCCTTCGGAATGAGGTCCGGTGCAAGCGTGAAGTTTTTGTGCGAATTGGTCGGCGAGGCTCAGGCATCGGATCGGCGAAGGGGTGGGCAAACCCATTTCGGGAAGACCACGAATCGCGGGTTGCACGAGGTCTGTGGAAGCTGCGCCTGCTGGGCCGAGATCAACATCAACGGTTTGCCAAGCGCGGGTGCGATATTGAACGGCAACCGGGATGCGAACCGTGTCAGCCAAGTCCATGCTTCGGGTTTGGGCTTTCAGTCGAAAAGCAAACGCATCGAAACCCAGCCCCAAGGCGCGCTCAAGGCTGTTCAGTCTTTCTGCTCGTTCGCCGTCGAGCCCGATGTCCATGTCCTTGGTCGCTCGCGCGGCGGTCGCAAAGCGAATTTCCATGGCCACGCCGCCCTTCAGGTAGTATCCGTTGATGACGCCTTCCCCGGTCGCGCGCTCCAGTACGCCACAAAGCGCCAGGAATGAGACCCACCGGCGCAGGCGCTCCTGATCGAGCCCTTGTTCGCGCGCCACCCGCGCTAACGTCTTCTCTAGCCGCTCAACTCGCTTGGGGCTCACTATGGATCGCTCGTCTTTCTGTGGGTGTGTCTGAAGGCTGATGCGTATGGCGGTTGATTTGCTGACGCAATCGCGCTGCTTGTTCCGAGTTCAGATATCCTTCGCGCTGTCCATCGGCGACCGCTTGCCGCGCCAAGTCCGCACGATGCGTTGCCACGAGAACATCAATGATTGTCCTCTCCGGCAAAGTGACCGGCATCCCTTCGTGCTCCGTCAAATCCTTGGGGGCAAGGTCGGCGCGGTGGATTATGATCCAGTTCGGTTTTTCGCGCCGCAGTCGGGCACTCTTCGGAACCGTAAGATGCACCTTCGCGGGATTGACGTCGGAAAGCCCGAAAATGAGAAGAGCCGTCTCGTGCGAGAGGGCAATTCGTTCCGGCCCGTGGCTGGCATGCGCCCAGAGGACAGCTTCCCGATACTGCGAAAACCGGTCCAACGGATAATGGACAATGCGGTAGACGCCCCTTGCGGTTCGCTGTAAGCGCCCGCGCTGTGCCAAGCGGACCAGAACAGAATCCTTGATGCCTTTCTCTCTGGCCTGCTTCGAAGTAAACAGCCCGTCGTTTTCCTCGGCCAGGCTGAACAAATCGTCGATTCGGGAGCGCGGCATGAAACGAGTATGCGGCTCTTTACCAGCTTTGTCAATATAGTTCCATAATGGAATCATTTTGACGCAGCCCTTAAAGGTACGCACGGAGGAACATCTGAGGAACAAAACCGCCCGAATACCCCATAAAATCGGCTCTCATGACCGAAGAGAAAGCAAAGCGAGCCTACAAGATAGCAACTTTTGAATTTATTTCCCGGAGCAACAGGTCGGGGATTCGAATCCCTCCAGGTCCACGAGTCTTCTGAATAACTTCGCCTTGCAGCCTACCGAGGGTTAGGCCACGTTGGGCCACATGCGAGTCACAAGTATCATTCTCAGCTCGCCTTCTTGAATGGGAAGAGAATTAGGCTTTCGATTTTCTGCACCGCCTTGCGCTTCGGACCTGCGAGTTCGTGCATGCATCGATCAGTGTGGTCAAGCAAACTCACAATGCGTGTTTTGAGGCAAACACCGCTCCGCGAATTTTGCTTCCATTATGCTTCCAAAAAGACGGGGAAAAATTGGGGTTAAAATCGAGCTAAGATATGTACATTCAATTAGATACCGTTCGCTGAATGCAGCCCTGAAAAGGCTGGCGTCGGCGGTTCAACTCCGTCCCGCGGCACCATTCTTTCAACAACTTACAAGCCTCAGAATTCAAAAATCTGTTCCAATTTGTTCCAAAAGTCAAATTCTGGCCCGGTCGAGGTTTGTCTCAGCCGTACTTCGGTAGAGGCCACAGCCCGTGAGTTTGCTGCATTCCTGAAGATTCATTTCGCCATCGAAATCGCCCGCGATGCCAGAGGATTCAAGAAGTCCCTTCTCCGCTGGATACGCCGGGAGCTTCCGCCAAAACGTGGAAGCCCGAACGATCCTCGAATAGATGCGGCTGTCCAAATGGCGAAACAAGGGAGGGCAGTGAAGGACATTCTGCGGATGCAAATTGACGATTTCGACAGGATGGATGCTTATAGCCGCTATTTGGCCGGAAAAGGACTGCGAGCGGCAATTTCCAGGAGGCAAAGGCTCTCTGCCAGCCGATGCCCGCAAGATTAAAACTGGAAAATGATTTTACGGTCCTCGCGCTGGGAACTATTGCAAGGAAGGCGAATGTCCAGGTGGACTATCCGCGAAGGGCGATTCGTGCTCCGGCGAATGGCTATCATTACTTCGGCAGGAGACGGCATTAGTCAAGCGACCACACACGCTCCTTCGCTCCCTGCTTTCCTCGCCTATTCAGCTCAAGCTGCTTCCTTGGCTCAAGTTGGCTATCAATCGCTTCTACCAATGCACTGTATGTCTCGTACCTGCTCGAAAAGTCCAGGCCACTGTTGAATCGGTTATTCCAGGCGAAATAGAAGGTGGCTGCGATGCCCCAAGGGCTGTCACGAGGGTCGATGGGCAGGCGAGCTAGCACACTGCGGATACGATCGTTTATATCAGGATGTGTTTGGGAAGTCAGATTGCGGTTAAGCAACAGGAGAGAGCCGAGCCCGACGATTGCCCCAAATCCGACGTTAGTCAAGGGGCGTTTAGGGTAACATATGCCCCCCAAGATGCGGTCAAGAGCCCATTTGTCAGCCGCATCCTCCAGATTCTTTAATTCCCGTGAAGAGACGCCTCGTTGCCGGTACGGTGCCTGTTTGTGTTTCTGCAAATGGCCTAATGCTATGTGTGCCAGCTCATGACAAAGGATGAAGTCGATGGCGGCAACATAGATCCCGTTGGCTTTTTGGACGTAGTATTTATCTTCGTTGTTGTGGGACTCAGGGCTTGGCAAATCGGCTGGCCACTTATTGAACCCTCTGACCAAGCTCAGAGCGTAATCAAGCATCGCATAACCTTTGAGCCGAAAGAATCCGAGTGGCTTGCCGTGACCAGGCTGTTTGCCGGTCTGTGGACCGTTTATTTCCTCATCGAACAAGACTAGGAACGCATAGCATAGTCCCCATACATAAGAAAGAAACGTTTCGTGGATTGCGATCTGTCCTTCATCGACTGTAACATACGGGATTTGGTTCCCGCCTTCACCGCAAAGTATTGGCACCTCATCACAAATGTATTTGATGTATCTTGTGAAGCCGAATTGCTTCTGAAGGTCTTCAAGTTCGCTTCGAAACCCCGAGTACTTGTTTTCAAACCATTCAAGCACATTGTTGTCGAGTACTCTTATTGGCTGTGTCCCTGTAACTCGACGATCAGTTGGCATATGCGGCCTGTCACGTGGTGGAAGCGACGAAGACCCTAACCGTCTATCCGATCTTCCTCTTCCGGGATTTCCTCTGCAAACTCTTTGCCGCGTTCTTTTGGTATTTCTCAGCTATATTGACCAGCTTTTCCACTTCCCCGACACTTTGAGCCTCAGCTTTGACGCGCCCGCTTTTACTGATTTCCAGGCGTATCTTTCGCCCGGAGCGCCCCTTAATCCACGCAATAACGCAAGGAATGACAACCCCCGAAATTTTAGCCAATAGGAGGACACCTGAGTAAACAGCCGCGCACTCCCCCGCTGCTGCGTGCATTTGGGCAAGTGCGAAGGACGGCTTGAGGCCCTGTGAGAGCAAGGAGTTCTCTAATTCTCGTAATTCTCTTTGATACCTCGCAGTCTCCTCAACCTCGCCTGGAGCAGGGATGAGTCGTATTATTAACCGTTCGCCTCTCATGAAGCGATGCTACCACGTTCCCCTTCGGAAGCAGCCGATAAGTACCGGCTGATTTTCGTCCCGCCCAAATGTCGCCAAATTACCTGGCTAGTGTAGTGTCCAACAAATAGATGGACAGATGACCGAATTCAGTTTATGCTCGATCATGTCCCGAAAACTTTCCGTATTGATTCTGAGCCCTAGTATTACTATGTTAAGTTGTTGTTGCTTTCTGTCTTCCGAAAGCTTAGCATGGGCGCATGAAGCCCATCCCTTGGAACGCCAGACTCTGGAAAGAAAGCGTCGA
>JAJYJL010000126.1 GCA_021789565.1 Acidobacteriota bacterium | reverse complement strand
CCGGTCCCAATTCCGGGGTCTTTGTAACCGCCAATGCGGTTGGCTACCCTGCCAACAGCTTGATGACCACCCCCAGTCACGAGTTCGCGCCGAACTTCGGATTTGCGTACCGGCCCTTCAGCAATAACCGGACCGTGGTTCGAGGCGGTTACTCTATTTCGTATTCGCCTTTTGACTGGGTCGTATTGGATCCATTCCAGAACGGGCCTTTCAATTCCAACGAGTTCTTTACTAACTCCATGACTGGCACAGGGCCGGCGTTCTCGTTTCCTGACCCGTTCCCAGGGACACAATCCGCACAACTGGGGACAGAGAACATCAGCGGAGTCACGGAGCACCCTCGCGAGCCGTATACGCAGCAGTGGAGCCTGGGCGTCGAGCACGAGTTTCCTTTCCAGATGGTTGCGCACGTGAGGTACATGGGTAGCCGGACGCTCCAGCTGCTGTATGGCCACGACCTTACCCAGCCGCCAGCGAGCACCAATCCGGCGAACGAGAATCTGTATCTCAACCCAAACTTCAATTCGATCATGTTCTACAACAATGGCGGAAGCCAGATGGGTAATCTCCTGAACATGGGTGTGCAGCGTCAGTTCACCTCCGGCCTCATGTTACAGGCTGGCTACACGTGGGCGCGGGTCCTGACCGACATGTATGGCGGGGACTTAGTTGGCTTCCCTGAGGACCCCTACAACTTCCGGCGGGACTGGGGTCCGGGGAATGGCGCCGTCGTTGCCAACCGGTTTACCACTTACGGCCAGTACGGGTTGCCGTTCGGCACCGGTAAACGCTTCGGCTCCAGCCTTCCGGGTTTCGTCCGGCAGGGCTTCGGCAACTGGCAGGTTTCGTGGTTGCTAACGCTCGAGTCAGGCCAGTATATAACCCCGCATGAGTGCGCCGTCGATACACCCAATAATCGATCCCTGAACTACACCTGCCTCCGGCCGGATGTAGCTGGCAACTGGGCTATGGCCAACCCCGGTACTGGGCCTGGTCAGTTATGGTTCAACCCGACGGCATTCGTCATACCGGCCAACGGCACTTACGGTAACGCCAGTAACGGGATGATCTTTGGGCCCGGACACGCGAACTTCGACTTCGGACTATTCAAGTACTTCACCATCCGGGAGAGGGCAAGGTTGGAGATTCGGATGACGGCTACGAACTTCTTCAATCATCCGAACTTCTCTAACCCGAATACCAATATCACTAGTCTCAGCGCCGGCGTCATCAGAGGCATCAGCGGTGGTATTAATAACTCTGGACCGCGTCAGATCGTATTAGGGGCCAGCCTTGATTTCTGAAGAATCACGAATGCAGTCGGTGGTTTTCTCTGATCGTTAACTGTTACAGCGTTGGATGGGCAGGGACCGAGATTCCTGCCCACGAGTAACCCGAAAGGTGTTCCCGTGGGCATTCGGAACCTGCCCTTAAATCTCTGTATTGACCCGTCGGTGGCGCGGCAGGAAATAGATAGGCATTTCGCTAATGCCAGGGTTTTGGGGTTGCTTCGAAGCTAATGTATTCCCCGGGGACTCGTGGCTGCCTGGAGGATGGCGCGGCCCGCTTTAAGGAGAAATCTGGTTGTACCACGAAAGAATTTGTCTTCCGCAACGGCGTGATGGTTGAACGGGTATGCAATTGGTATTGGAGAGCCGAACGCAACAGTGATGGTTGATCAGTCGTTTAATTTATTGATCAAAACTCAGACTTCATCAGGCCGCAATTGGATTTGGCAGGAAGAGCGAAAGCACGCGTCGCCTGCGCTGAACCCAGAAAGGCAAGCAGAGTGCGTCACCGGTTCTCTTGCCCTCCTTCCTCCTGAAAACCCTTCCGAATTCACGCTCCAGAGGAGGTAACAAGTCATGTCGAGTACACTTCGTCGCAGAGAATTCCTCAAAACCGGCGCGGTATCGGCTCTGGGAAGTGCATTCCTCCCGAGTAGTCTTGGCGAAGCGGCAGTCGCGCAAGAGGGGTCGGCTCCTGATGTGGCAGCTCAGGCGCCCCCCGAGGAAAAGCGATGGTCCGTTGTGATCGACAAGGCGGAGGCCGAGTATACCGTTGAGGTGGGCGGGACAATGGATCCGGAAAACTTGGAAATCACCATCGAGAATCTCGGGGACGCTCCGGTCGTGAACCCGCGCCTGACTGTGAACGGGCACTATGACTGGTTCGACGTTAAATCCATTGTTGCCGAGGCGACGAATGGATATCGCACGGACGAAGAGAAGGCACTTGCCCTTTGGTGGTGGATCCTTTACAAACGGTTTCAGCGTTCCCCGCATGATGAATCAGCCCTGCATCCAGTACGCGGGCTGAACGGCTATGGCTACGGAATCTGTGGACACACTGCGGCCTGGATGAAATGTCTTTGGACCACCGCGGGATTGAAGGCTCGCGTCCAGGAACTCTGGGGGCACACGGTTTCTGAGGCCTTTTACAAGGGCGCTTGGCATTTGCTCGACGGCAATGTCAAAGTCTTTTACTTGGACCATGACAACCACACAATCGCTGGCCTCGCGACAGTCGAGCACGACAAATCGCTCATCGAGCGCACAATTCATCCGCAAGATCCCTGGTTTCGCGCACCGGACTCCCCTGAGGTTAACGAGGAGATGATCCGGTACTACATTTCGTACAAGGACAATTACGAAGAGCACAGTTACGACAGCGAGATCGCGAAAGACTACACCATGTCGATGACTCTTAAGCCCGGTGAGAAACTCGTCCGTTGGTGGAAGCCCGAACTGGAAAAGTTTGAAGGACTGGACAAGCGGCCCGATACGCCCGAACTTTATGCGAATGGTCAACTCATCTGGGAGCCAGACCTTCGCCGTATCGACATCAAGCCGTATTTGTGGATTCCGAAGGACTACGGTAACATCGCTACTCAGACCAACGACGATAAGTGCCCAGCCATCCATGTCCTGGACCTGCAGGACGAGTTGTATACTCGGCCTTCCGTCTTCTCTATTCCGATAACAAGCCCTTATCCCATCGTGGGTGGCCGTCTTTTCTGTACGCTCGTGAAAGAAGGCAGTTCAAGCCTCGATTTGGCGCGGATCTTTTTTGGCAAACCGGCCTTCGACTCGGGGGGCGTTTACACTTTTGAATGGCATAAGGGCGCGAAGAAAGTGGACCTCGACCTGGACTCGAAAATCTCGGAGAGTGGAGTCATTTACAAATACGAAATTGGGTTTGCACTCCGGGGAAATGCCTCGACCAGACCGGAGACACAGGCGGGCGTGGATGCCTTCCGATCCGTGACTGACCTGCAGGTCTCACCCGAAAGCCTGCCAGCCCTGTCGCTTGGTAGAAACACCATCCACTTTTGGCATGAATCGACCGGGCTAACCAAGGTTCGGATAACTTATCGGTGGAAGGAAATTGACAACCGACATCTGCCATGTGAGGTCCAAGCAGCGGAGGCGCCACGTGACGGTAATGTAGTTGATTCATTGACGCCAACCCTGAGGTGGGTGCCCACCCACGACCCGGACTCTTCGGTGAAGATTGTAGATTACCAAGTCCTGGTAAGCTTGCGACCTGACTGCCGATGGCCGCTCTCTCCGACACTTTGGCAAAACGTCGGGTCAGACAAGGCGGAATGGAAGGTGCCCGCAACATTTCTCAACCCAGGAACCACATATTATTGGAAGGTCCGGGCACGGAGCAGCCGGGGTGATGTCGGCGACTGGGGACCGATCTTCCGTTTTCAGACGGCCCAGAACGCTCGTTAGGCTTCATGCCTTTCGACTGCGTTCCTTCTGCGATATTGAGCGAGTGCGTTACCAGGCTGGCAGGCAGCGGCCGGCATCCGACACTCTACGAGGAGATGAGCCTTCAATGAACACCTGCGTGAAACCCGATGTACGATATTTGTGGATAAAGTTCTGCCTGGTGGTTCCAGTCCTCTGCCTCTTCGCTTCTCCGGTTCTCTCGGCAAAGAAGAGACCTTCCTTTAGCAGGGCTGAGGTAGTTAACCTCATGGAAAAGGTTTGCGACTACCAGGTCGCCCATCCCTGGCCGTTCGCCGCCGACAAGAACAAGGGTTGGGAGCGATCTACCTTCTACATTGGGGTCATGGCGACCTACCGAACGACCAAGGCGCCCCGGTTTCTTAATCAGGCGCTGAAGTGGTCTCGAGGCAACCACTGGGTGATTGAATCCATCTCGGGCGTCCATGCAGATGCGATGACCGCCGGGCAGGTGTACCTGGAGCTCTATTTCTTAAAGCGTGACCCGAAGAGGATCGACGGCTTCAGGAAATATGTCGACAGTGAGATCGCGAACGGTGAGCGCGGAAGAGACATCTGGGACTATTGTGACACGCTTTTTGTGGCGCCGCCCGCATTGGCCGGTTTAGCTGCCGCAACGGGAGAGCAAAAGTACCTGGATTATATGAACTGGATGTATTGGGACGTGGTGGACCTGCTCTATGACAAGCGCGCGGGGCTGTTCTACCGGGATAACACCTTCTTTACCAAAAGGACGAAGAACGGCAGCAAGGTTTTCTGGTCTCGTGGGAACGGCTGGGTCATCAGTGGGATTCCGCGCATCTTTCAATACCTTCCGAAGAATGACCCACGGCGCGGCCAATACATCGACCTTCTACAAACGATGGCCTCGTCGATCGCCGGACTTCAGCAGCCGGATGGCCTGTGGCGCACAAGCCTCCTGGACCCGGAGCAATTTCCTACTCCCGAAACCAGCGGTAGTTCGTTTTTCTGTTACGCGATGGCCTGGGGCATCAACCACAGGCTTCTGCAGCGAAAGCAATATCTACCAGTAGTTGAGGAGGCCTGGAAGAGCCTTGCGAATTCGGTCCACTCCGATGGGAAGCTGGGTTGGGTCCAGGAGCCGAATAAGCAGCCGGGTTTAGTGACCGCGGAAGACACCCAGGAATACGGGGTAGGAGCGTTTCTCCTTGCCGGAAGCGAAGTGGCCAAGCTGGCCAGGTGATGGAAATACTTCCAGTGGGAGCAAATGATGAGCAAGGTCTGCAAGCGGCGGCTGAAGGGCTTACAATCAGTTCGGATATGTCCGGTCGAGTATGACATTCAAATAATGAGGGAAGCAGCATGCGAAAACGAAGAATTTCTCGTCGTCAGTTTATTAAGTCGTCGGCCGTGGGCACTGTTGCAGCCGTGAATCTTCCCGGGCTTGCAACAGCTGGCCAAAGATCTGCTCTCATCGGAACGGGAGCAGCTTCAGGGGCGGGACCGCGCGTGACCGTGTCTTTGAATGAAGGCTGGAAGTTTCACCGCCAGACCAACCCTGGCTCCGCAGTTGAATGGCAATTCCGGGACGCTTGGAAGAGCGACTACGATGATTCGGGATGGTCGAAGACTTCCCTTCCCCATTCCTGGGACCAGACGGCCCATACGCCGTGGGTCACAACGCTTCATTGGCGGGGCATCGGGTGGTATCGCAAGGAGTTTGTGGTGGCGAAATCAGCCGCCGGAAGGCGTGTCTTTCTCGAAATTGAAGGTGCGATGCAGGTGACCAAAGTATGGGTGAACGGTCATGAGGCAGGCGAACATGTGGGGGGGTATACGGGGTTTGTGCTTGATGTTACCGACCTGATCAACATTGGCGGAAATAATCGGCTTGCCGTGCGCGTGGATGACACCAACAGCCCCGACATTCCTCCTGCCAACGAGACCAACATCGCGATTTATGGTGGCCTGTACCGCGATGTCTGGTTTCACCTCACCAGCCCCATTTTAATTCCTTACGGGGGAATCTCGATTACCACGCCAGAGGTAAGCCGGGAGCGGTCTACCCTTTGCGTGACCACTGAAGTGAGAAATTCGCTTACCTCATCCGCCGAGGTAAGGGTTGTTTGGGAAGTGATCGGGAGCAACGGGCAGGTCCACGCCAGAATCGAACAGAAAAAGGACATCCCTGGCAACTTCACGGTTCAATTCGAGCCTCCGGATGTGACGGTGGACCACGCGGAGCTTTGGCATCCCGACCATCCAAACCTTTACATTTTACGGAGTCGCTTGTACCACGATGGGAATCTGGCAGACGAGGTTTCCACCCGGTTTGGGTTCCGTGTGATGGGGTATGTCGCCGGGAAGGGGTACACGATCAATGGAGAATTCATCAACCTTCACGGGGTCGATCGCCGGCAAGACTACGGCTATCTAGGCGACGCGCTGCCGGATGCACTAAGCCGCCGCGACATGGAAATTATCAAAGAGCTGGGCGCCAACATGATCCGCACGGCGCACTATGTCCAGGACAAGAGCATCCTCGAGGCGGCCGATGAGCTAGGAATCCTGGTTTGGGAAGAGATTCCTAACATCAAGATCTACGATTACAGCCCTTTTCGCTCAACTGAGAACGGCGATACTCGCTACACACGCAAGTATATCGACAACTGCCTGAAAGCTATGGAGGAGATGGTCCGACGGGATCGCAACCATCCATCGATCATCATCTGGGGAATCGCCGATGACATGACCGGATACCCGTACCTCGATGATCTTCGGGAGATGAACAAGAAAGCTCATGAACTTGACCCGACACGCTGGTCGGCCGGCCGGGTATTCCCGATGATCACGGATGTCCACGATCCCACGAATAATGCCTACTTCGATTTTCACAAGCTGGCGGAGGAACATCCGGACTGGAAGTGGCTGTGGAACGAGTGGGGAGCGTTCATCAACGAGCGCGGCATTCTGATTGAGCCCACTGCATTCAACACAAGAAGAAGAGACACGGGCAACGTGGACGTATATCAGCGGCAATTTGTTCCTTCGGAATTGTCCGCCGCAATTTTCCAGGAAGCAAGCTGGATCAAGTTTGAGGCAATGCCCTGGATGGCTACCGCCAAGTGGGAGATGTTTGACGCCAGTTGCGCGGCTTGTACGGGCACGAAAGGGATTTTCTCCTTTTACGGCCCTCCCGACAAACGGCCCTGGGGGACTCGCTTTACGGGTGGCGATTACCGAGGCCTGACGGACTTGTGGCGGATCCCGAAAGCCAGCTATTGGTTTGTGAAGGCTCAATGGACGGAGGAACCATTTATCCAGATCGTTGGTCATTGGACCTGGCCGGAGCAGGAAGGACAGCCGAAGATGGTGCGGATTTACTCCACCTGTGACGAAGTGGAGTTGTTTCTCAACGGGAAATCCTTGGGGAAGAGAACTCCCGAAAGTACTGACAATCTCATTGCCGAGTGGAAGAGCTATGGAATGTGGGAGGAGCGGACTCCGCTGCCTGAGGGGACTAAACTGCGACATGGCCCATTCATCTGGAGGAATATTCAATACGAGCCAGGGGCTCTAAGGGCGGTTGGAAGGAAGGGTGGGAAACAATGCACCGACGAAAGGAAAACCGCTGGCCAGCCCTATCAGATCATCCTCAAGCCGGACCGTGATTCGATGCGTGCCGATGGACGGGACGCGGTCCGGATCGTGGCGACAATTGCTGACAAGAATGGCGTAATGGTCCCGCAGGCTTGCCCCTGGCTCACGTTTCGGGCGGACGGGCCTGGGGACCTTCTGGGTACTCCCGTGCTGGACGCGGTCTGGGGCATGGCGGCCATTAACGTCCATTCACGGAACGTGTTAGGCAAAGTGCTGATAAAGGCAACCTCACCAGGGTTGTCGGATGGGAACTGTACAATCCACTCCATAGCTGCGACTGCCCAGGCCTTGTAGTCAAAGAATCGGATGAGAAGTTGCGTCGGGCACGTAGCTATTGTCTTTTATAGGCAATGCAATCTGCTGGACCCGGGAGGGAGAGAACAGGTTTACCAGCTTTTGCCAACACAGGCAGGCGCAAGTTTGAGCCTGATGGGGTACACATACGACGCGCGATGCTGCGCCTAGAGACGTGAGGGAGGATAGAGATGAAGCGCCGAAATTTTCTTGCAGGTATGCTTTCAGTAGGAGTACTGGTACCGCAATCGCCTGCAAATGCAGCGGAAGTTAGCTCACCAAATTCCGCGTTGCAGGCGGCCGAGGGGGCCGATGGTTCCTCCAGTAGGCAACGTTTGCAGGATAAGTGGGTTGTGGCGCCAGACGGAGTGCTGCTCGATACAACTGGTATGTTGCCAAACTCACATGTCATGGTCAAGTCGCTGGGCGACACGGCTCAATACCTTACACGTTGGGGGCCACCCGAGTCTCGAGCGGCTTGGCAAAAGAGGCGTGCAAAAGTTGAAAGAGGCTTTCTGCGGGCAATCGGGTTAGAGCGTTTGCCGGAGCGTACACCGCTCAATGCACGCGTCGTCGTTCGGCACGAAATGGGCAAATACGTGATTGAAAACATATTGTTCGAGAGCCAGCCGGGATTCCCTGTATCCGCCAACCTGTACCAGCCCAAGGCGCCTTCGAATGGGAAACGCGCAGCGATCCTATGTCCGATCGGTCACTACCTGTCTGCGGGGAAGTCGGCTCACGATGTTCAGGCTCGATGCATCATGCTAGCCCAAATGGGTTTTGTGGTGTTGACTTACGATGCGATTGGACAGGGTGAACGAATGATCCCCGGCAATACTCACCACGATGGCGGCTACGCTCTTTTGCCGCTTGGCGAAACCATTGCTGGGTGGATGGTTTGGGACAGTATGCGGGCGATTGATTATCTGCTCACCCGGCCGGATGTCGATCCCAAAAGAATTGGTGTGACTGGAAATTCAGGAGGAGGTCTCAATACATTTTACACTTCAGCCGTTGATCCGCGGGTCCGCGCAGCTGTTGCGGCGGGTTTCACTTGTGAGTACAGCGTGTGGCTCAAGTACGGCGGTACGCATTGCACCTGCACTCATCTTCCCGGTGTGTTCCGCGCAGCTGAATTGTTTGAGATTGGTGCGTTGATTGCGCCCCGGGCATTCATGATGCTCCAAGGTGAACGTGATACCATCTTCCCGATAACCGGCGGGAGGCAGGCAGGGAATAGAATCACGGCAATCTACAAGCTGCTGGACGCTCCTCAACAGGTGCGTTTTGTTGAGCTTGCCGGCCAGCCCCACGCATATTCGCGCCCCTACCGCGAAAAGATGTACGGATGGATGGCTTTGCACCTTTTGGGGCAAGGGAACGGAGAACCGATAGCAGAGGGCGACGTAGAACCTTTAAGTGAACTGGACCGTAGGTTGTTGTGCGATCCTGAGGGATCGATCTTCCGCCGGTCACCTTCTGTCGTAGAGTGCGCTCGCCGCAAAGCTTTGGCGTTCATTGAAAAGTTGCCACAAGAAAACTCTGCGACCAATCAGCGATCCGTGAAAAGATGGGCGAACCTACTGGCAGCAATGCCAGAGCTGGGCAGTGGGTACGTGGAGCCGCGAACGATTCAAAAGACACCTGTCCCTGGAGGGCTCCTGGAAAAAGTATGGTTTCTGAGTGAAGAGGGAGAATACATTCCCGGTCTTTCCTGGTTGCCGGATCATCTGGCTTCCCCTGCAAGAACCATCATCATTGTCGACGACCGTGGCAAGGAGGCTGTCGCGACATCTGGTTTGATTGAACCGCTCTTACATGCGGGTTTCCACGTGTTTTCGGTGGACTTGCGAGGGCGGGGTGAAACGCTGGCATGGATCGGGCGCGGATATAACACCAATTTCCGGCTGGTGGCCAACCAGGTTCTTTTCGGTCGTCCTTTGGCTGGCAGGCGGGCGTTCGACTTGAAACGCGCCATTGATTACCTTAGTCTACCCAAAGACCCGGGGGCCAAACATATCTCAGTTGTAGGCTTAGGTCAGGATGCACTCCCAGCAGTTATAGCTGCGGCAGAAGATACCCGTATCAAGGGCGTCGCGGTTGCGCGCTATTTCCACAGTTTTGTTTCCCAAATGAAGGCCATGGAAGTACCGCCCGGGTCGGACATGCGTTTTTTATGGAACTCACCGCAACTCGATGGAATTATCCACTCGGCGGAGTACGGAGTTGACCTTGGGTCCGTGGTTCCCTTTGCTTTGCAGGACGCCGACCTGCCTGATATTGTCGCGCAAATAGCCCCCCGCAAGCTTCTTTTTTGCCAGGCCCTTGACAATCATGCCCCGGATGCGGAGTTTCTTGGGCAGAGATTTCGCCGCGTTGTTGAGTCCCAAGGGAAGGACTGGGTCAAGTACGATCCCATCCATCAGTTAGACGCAGACCTTCTTCTGGCATGGCTTCGAGGAGAAGATGTAGTACGAGGCGAGTGTTCCTGACCGGTATGGTGATCCATGACCATCACGGCAAGGCCCGGAACGTAGGAGGGCGGATCCGATCGATCGACCAAGCAGCTTACTGAGGTAGGCTGCAGACACTTACTACATTTTGACTCCCGAGCTTCCAAAGTGAGCAACGAGGTTTTTTACCGACGAGAGATAGCGGGCCTTTGCCTTTGGGTCCCGAATCGTTTCTAAGAACCCATCTGAGTAAGGCTGGAGAAGCGGCGGGTTCAACCTAGGAAGGCGCAGGCGCCCTTTTGCGATTTCCCCACGACGTTTGTCCTGGAGCTTCTTTGCAAGCCGCTTATTTGAAGTTCCGGTCGACTCACACTTGTGGGTGCCGTCTGGTAGTGTGTAATTGATCCACCAGATTTTGCCCCGCTTATACACGTGAGACCCCTCCTATGACACCCCTCTGGAGGCGGCTGGACGCCCTCAGGACGCTTGTTCTAGAGTGGGGTGGGGGGTGGCTTGGAGACTTCGATGCAATGTCGGGCATTTATGGGCGTTCTTGGGAGGTTGTTTTAAAACCCTCTTGAAATAGTGGCTGTAAGTCATTGAAAACATCGCCAGCAAAGAGTGGAATCTTGGGTGTTTGAAAAGAAATTGCTTTCAAACGAAGGGCGTGGATTGGAGCCTGTTGAGCGCACTACAAGCACAAGCTGGTCTTCCTTCCAAGTTGCTTTACACTTCCCCCCAGCTAAAGACAAGTTGTTCTGAATCGATCTCTGGCACACACTTCGCACACAAATCCCTCGTTGCCTCACTGCAACCGCAAAACGACATGTTGCTAACAAGACCATGGTCACTGATCGGGGCGAATCAGTGGACCATCAGTCCACTGTAGATCTTGACATCAAATGAACGACTGATTGCATTCCGGTCAACGACTGACCGGCTCCGAAACATCCGGGTGACCAATGCTTGACATAATTGTTCTAGCCCGGTATTTAAACCCACGGATTTATGACCCCTGAAATTGCCGGATTTCGGGTGTGTGGAATCAGTCGATTACGAGGGCGCCTGCAGCAGGGTTTTGCGACCCCCCCGTTTCGAGGCCTATTTGAGCGCTTTGCAGATGCTGGCTTTGCTCACCTGATACTTCCGTGCCAGCCCGTTCAGGCTCATGCCGTGGGCCCGGTCTTTAAGCACGGCATCTCGATCCATCTGTAGTCTCGGCCTTCCGATCCGCCGGCCTTCCAGCTTCGCCCGCCTCAATCCCGCCTTCACTCTCTCCCTGATCAACGACCGCTCCAACTCCGCAACGACACCGACAATCACCAGCACGGCC
>JAJYJL010000125.1 GCA_021789565.1 Acidobacteriota bacterium | reverse complement strand
GACATCGCGCACCGGTTCCTTCTTACCTTCGATGCATTTGTGGCGCGAGAACGTGGTTCTGGGTAGTGGAACCATGCGGCTAATGGCCGATCTCGGATTCGAGGTGCTCGATCGCGCCTTTGTCGAGACGGCGGCATCTGTAATCACTGCTGACAGGTCTGTTGATGAAATCATCACATTCTTTAGGCTGAATGAATCTTCAAACAAAGCAAATGACCTTGAGTACTTGGTCCGAAGCAACAGCGGCTATCTTGTGAGGGGAAGCGAGATAAGGTCTCTGCCTGGCTTCCCTTTTAGCTATTGGCTTTCGCAAAAGGTGCGGAGGCTGTTTTCCACGTTGCCGAGCATTGAAGACTCCAATATCAAAGTTGCGATCGGCCTCGTTACCAGCGATAATGAACGCTTCTTGCGAACGAGGTGGGAGATCCCACCTGGCAATTCGCAATGGATCGGATATCCTAAGGGGGGCGATTATTCCAAATTCCACCAAGATGTCTATCTGTTCGTTAACTGGGCAAGAGAGGGCGAAGAGATAAAGGCACAAGTTGCAGCACGCTATGGATCGGCGTCCCGTTTTGTCCAGAATACTTCCTTATACGGTAGGCCTGGTCTGACTTATCCCAATATTTCAGTAAAGGGGTTCAATGTTAGGGTCTTGCCGGGCGGGTGCATTTTTAGTCACGTCGGCCAGGGCATTTTCAGTCACGACATAGATCCTTGGCTTCTTCTTGGCCTTCTCAATTCAGAAGTCTTTGAGTTCCTACTCCGGGCACTCACTCCCAGTCGCAAATGGGATTCGGGTTTTGTCAAGGCAATTCCAATGCCCAATCCAGAGACTGACCTAAGGGAATATATCACTCGGGACGCCCAACAGTTGCATGAACTTGTGCTCCGTAGGGATTTGGGTGACGAGCGAACGGCACGATTCACCGGACTTGGATCTCTTAACAGGGGCTCTCTATCTGCATGGGCTGCAGATCAAGTTGGTTGGAACCGTATCGTCGAGGATAATTTCGCAGAACTCTACCGCCATCTTTCCCATTCCTCACTTGCCGCATATGATCTCTCAATCCAAGATATTCGATTGCCATGGTCTTCTGCGAACACAGCCGATATTGCTGATAACGAGGATTCGGTGGAAAGCGAGTTGCCATTAGCCGATTCCCCATACCAGGAAGTCCAGATATTCATTTCTTATGCCATAGGTCTAGCTTTGGGAAGATGGGATGTCCGACTTTCGCTCGATGATACGCTTGCACCCAAGCTCCAAGATCCTTTCGATTTACTTCCTGTTTGCCCACCCGGAATGCTTGTCGGCACCGAAGGCCTACCCGCTACACCGCACAATATCGTCAGCGGAGAGTGGCTCCGCGCACGCCCCAATGCCATTACTCTCCCACCGGATGGCGCAGTAGAATACCCAACAATTCCCCACAGCGAGTATCCAATTCGTATCCCATGGGATGGTATCCTCATAGACGATCCGGGTCTGGATCGCCAAGTGGCACATCCCTCTGATATTGTTCGCCGCGTGCGGGAAGTGTTCACCGTGCTCTGGGGAGACCGCGCTGACGCGATCGAGGCAGAGGCATGCGAGATTCTCGGCGTTCATGACCTGCGCGACCACTTCCACTCGCCCTCTGGCTTTTTCGCTGATCACGTGAAACGCTATTCCAAAAGTCGCAGGCAAGCACCTATCTACTGGGCACTCAGCACTGCGTCCGGCAGCTACACCGTCTGGGTATACTATCACCGTCTCACGAAGGACACGCTGTATACTATTGTCACCCAGTATGTGAATCCCAAGATAGAAAGTGTGCAAAAGCGAGTGGACCAACTCGACGAAAAGCTGGAGACCTCCTCCGGGAAAACCGCCACCGACTTGCGTGATCAGCTGAACGATACAAAGCAATTCCTGAGTGAGTTGAACGTTTTCCGCGCTGAACTCTTGCGCGTGGCAGAGCTCCCATACAAGCCGGACTTGAACGATGGCGTCATTATCAACGCCGCACCTCTTAACAAGCTCTACCGTCTCCGCAAATGGGCGAACGACACGGCGGCTGTCTGGAAAAAGCTTGAAGCAGGCGAGTATGATTGGGCGCATATGGCCTACACCATCTGGCCCAAGCGAGTTGAGAAAAAGTGCGAGACCGACCGTTCCATTGCCATCGCACATGGGCTGGAGCACTTGTGCAGGGCAGAGGTCAAGAAAACAAAGAAGGCAATCAAGCGCAAAGAAGAGGATGAAGACGAGGAGAACGATTGATGCGACTATCGGACCAC
The DNA here is from genome assembly GCA_021789565.1 of Acidobacteriota bacterium. The sequence continues at coordinate 9,208 of JAJYJL010000125.1, read as the reverse complement.
CTCCGTCAGCTATTAACCACTTGTCTAAGTGACCATCGCATTGTCGTATGGTTTGACAGCGAACGGGCGTTTGGCGAATTCGTCCGCACGCTGCAGATCGCGAACTGCCGTGTGGCGAACGCCGCTGCCTCCGAGCTTCAAGCCCGGCGCGAGGCAGAGGACGTCTATCGCAAAATGAACGAGTCCTCGAATCCATCAGACGCGAATGCGAACCTGTTGATCTATCTACCGCGCGCGCGTCTGCCGGAAGACCGGCGGACCCAGGATCCATTCGAGGGTTTCGCGGCCGCCGGCGATCTCTTTGGCGTTGAGGAGAGCGAACAGTTACACTCGCTTGCTTGTGTGGCAATGCCAGAGATGCGCGAACAGATCGACACCCTGTTCCTGACAGGACAGCCCGCATTCGACCTTCTGGACAATCTCAAACCGATGATGGCATACCCGCAGATTGAGCAAATCCTTCGGACACAGTCTCCCATTGAGGTGTGTGCTGCCGTGCTGGGGTCAGGTCAGGTTGCAGAGGCATTTGAGGCCCGGGGCCCGCGCGGCGAGTTGCTGGCGCTTCTGAAAGGCGCTATCGGCTTCGTCCCGCAGGCTGGGACACGTTCATGGAAAAAGCTCCTGGATCAACTGGCTAGTTATATCCTGTTCAGTGAGTTGACCTTCGATCTACCTGCCGCGCTTCCGGCTGCGCTGGATGGCGTCCACCGAGCCGACCCTTCGTACCGTGACCAGGTCTATGCAATTTGCGACCGGCTGCGCTCGTCGGACGAGTGGCGCGACGCTTATGTCGCGCTGGCAAATCGAATAGAGAAGGACCTCAAGCTGCACGATCACTTTCGTGCTGCTAAGGAGTTGGGCGAGCGCGATACTTTTGCCTTTGAGGAGAAGCAGTCCCTTGCTTCGTTGGCAACTGCTGTTCTGGAGAGCAACCTCCAAACGGCTCGGTCCATACTTGATGCGAGGAGTCACTCTGTCTGGCGGCGTCAGGCGGACCGTGCACAGATCTGGCAGGTAGCTGAGCGCTGTCTGAACCTGATTGGGGCGGCATCCAAGGTCGAGAATGGTATCAGCCGGCTCAGCGGACTAGTGGAGTCTTACGCTCGGGATGGCGGCTGGAATGAACTCGATTTGCAGCAGAGACTGATGGAACAGAGTGTGGCGGACTGTGCTGATTGCGCTGAGATTCAAGCCGTCATTGACTTTGCCCGCCGAACGTATCGGGCAAGCATTGACAAGCTGGAAATGCGCTTTCTGGCAGCGGTTCCGGCTGAGGGCTGGCCTCCGGAAAATGTATTGCGGCAAACTCAGGTGTTTGATCGCTTCGTTGGTCCGAGCCTCGATCGCCGTGAGAAGGTTGCCTATGTCCTTGCTGATTCGCTCCGATTTGAGATGGGACGGGCACTGGCGCGTGAATTAGGTTCGCTAGGTGAAGTAAGCATTCAGCCAGCCAGTGCAGCACTACCCACGACTACGGCCAACGGTATGGCGGCTCTTCTCCCCGGCGCGGACGGTGCGCTTTCCCTCCCCTTGGTTGGAGAAGAGTTCATTCCCCACATCGGCAATCGTCCCGTCAAGGATTCCGCAACTCGCATGGAATATCTCGGAGATAAGTACGGCGACCGGTTTGCGAGCACCACGTTGAATGAATGGCTCGACGCGTCCGACCGCAAGCGTAGTGCGCTGGCACGTGCAGACCTTTTCGTCATCCGAGTGCCGGACATTGATGAGCTAGGAGAACACGTCAGCTTGCGGCAGGCTCGCAAGCACATGAGTGATCTGCTAGGCGACCTCAAAGTTGCAACACTTCACTTAGCAAAACTTGGCTTTGAACGCATTGTCATCACGGCCGATCACGGCCACGTGCTCTTACCAGAGACTCTCCCTGGCGATACTATAGCTTCTCCCGAGGGAAGCTGGAATCTCAACAAGCGGCGTGCCAAGCTCGGGAAACGCGTCCGAGAAAAGCCAGGTTCTCTGATCCTGAAACCGAACTTCTTGGGAATCCAGACCGACGCGACCGACTATTGCGTGCCTAACGGCTTTGGCGTCTATGTGGCCGACACCTGCTACTTCCACGAGGGTCTCAGCCTGCAAGAGTGTGTGGTTCCAGTAATCGAGCTCAAGGTCAAATCCAGACCCGAGACCAGTGCACGCGCCCAGCAGGTCGAAATCCACTATCCCCGCGCCCAGTTCACCAGCCAAGTGATTGGCCTGAAGGTTTACAATGGTTCGCTCTTGGGCGAGTCACTGAACGTTCGCCTTGAAGCCTATCCCGATTCGAATCCCAAGAGCAAGCCGGTCGGCGAGGCCGCTGATTGCGATGCACGCGATGTCAACACGCATGAAGTAACCTTGCAGCCCAATGTTGACACTGAAGTCCCTCTATTGATTGATCCGGACTTTCATGGTGAATTCATCGAAATACGCGCTATAGCGCCGGATTCGGGATTGGTATGGGCTACCTTGAAACTGAAGAACGGCACACTGGATTGAGGTGGTTATGGCATCCGAGACGCTCGATCAAAAGCTAACCCAGGTGTTTGCCGGCAAAGTTGTCCGGAAGGATCTGCTGCACCAAATCCGAGGTGGCGAGAATGTTCCGTCGTATGTCCTCGAGTATCTGCTGGGCAAGTACTGCGCCTCGGAAGACCCCACTGAAGTCCAATTAGGCATCGCCGCCGTGAAGAACACGCTGCGCTCGAACTATTTCCGACACGACGAATCCAACAAAGCCCAGTCCCTGGTTGAGCAAAGGGGCCGCTATCGGTTCATCGACCGGATTGAGGTGCGCTTTCTGGCCAGCGAAGCCAAGTACTGGGCCGCGATGGACAATTTCAGCTACAGCCGAATCCATATCCCGGATGAGTTCTATCGGCGATACCCGCGTCTCCTAGAAGGCGGAATTTGGGCCCTAGTGGACGTTGAGTTCCGGACGCCAGTCGAAAAGAAGGACAGCCCCTTTTTCATTTCTGATCTCAAGCCAATCCAGCTAGCACGGTTCGACGAAACTGAGTTTGTCGATGGACGTGCCCAGTTCACACGCGATGAATGGATCGACGTCCTCATACGCACGCTCGGTCTAGAACCGGACCGCATGCAACATCGGCTCAAGCTGTTGATCCTCGCCCGCCTGATTCCATTCGTCGAAAAGAATTACAACTTGATCGAGCTTGGACCGCGTGGCACAGGCAAGTCATATGCTTATAGCGAGATGTCGCCATACTGTATCCTCATTTCGGGTGGTAAGGCGAGCTCCGCCAACCTGTTCTACAACAATGCGCGTCGCCAAGTTGGACTGGTCGGGCATTGGGACGTTGTCGCCTTCGACGAAGTCAGCGGAATGAAGGTCACCGACCCAGACACGATCCAGATCATGAAAGACTACATGGCGAATGGCCGCTTTAGTCGCGGTATTACGCAGGTGCTGGCGGATGCCTCTCTTGTCTTCGTGGGCAACCTCAACCAGCCGGTCGAAACGCTCGTTCAGAACAGCGCCACTGACCTACTTCAGCCTCTTCCGGATGCATTTGACTTGGCTGTTATCGATCGCTTCCATTACTATCTCCCGGGATGGGAGATCCCCAAGACGTCCAAGGATTTGCTTACGACTCGCTACGGATTTGTCACTGACTATCTAGCGGAGGCGTTTCGCATCGCGCGCAAGGACAATCGGTTTGATGCAGTAGAACAATACTACCGGTTTGGTTCTCACGTCGAAGGGCGCGACGCTTCCGCTGTCAAGCGAACAGTTAGTGGCCTGCTCAAACTGTTGCATCCTGATGGCGCATGGACAGAACCAGAGCTCACGGAGTACCTGGAACTGGCCCTGGAGGGACGCCGCCGCGTGAAGGAACAGCTGAAAAAGCGAGGCTCGTTCGAATTCTACAAGACGAGCTTTTCCTACATCGGCAATCAAGATGGGACTGAAAGAACAGTGGGTGTGCCGGAACAGGGAGGGAGCGGAGTGATCTCTCCCGATCCCTTGCCGCCGGGCAGTGTATATACGGCGGCGGCAGATGACCAAGCACGGGTGGGACTCTTTCGGCTGGAAGTCTCGGTCACAGCAGGGACTGGCAAGCTGCGAACGCCTGGTGGTTTAGAGCCGTCGCTTAAGGAATCCCTCAACCGTGCTTTCGCTTATCTATTGAGCGTGAAGGACAAGCTCGCGCTGACGCCGCTGCTAGCTCAAAAAGATATCCAGGCGGAGGCGATTGATCTGAGTGGCGGCCGTGTGGACTGCGCTTGCGGGGTAGCATTCTACGTTGCGATGATATCTGCTCTGTTTGGCAGGCGCATCTTGCCAGGTACTATCGTACTGGGCGATATCACGGTACAGGGCAACATCAAGGCTGTTGCCTCCATCATGGAACCACTCCAAGTCGCGTTGGAGAATGGCGCCATTCGCGCGCTCGTACCGCTAGCAAATAAATCACAATTTGTCGGACTGCCGGAAGAAGTGGTGGAGAAACTTGACATCGTCTTCTATGGCGACCCAGATCGTGCGGTGAGCAAGAGTGTAGAACTTTAGGCATACATGCTTCTGGGCCCAGGTTACCGCTGCTTCGAATATCACGCTGGTGGCATGTGCTTATTGCCAACTCGGGGCCTAGGTTTGCGAAGTATGTGTGTTTGTGACTGGGGGATCAATATGCCTGTCTCAATCCAAGAATTGAACGATTTCCACCAAAGTCCTACATACGCACGGTGGGTACATACGAACCTTCATGTGCACACGCCTGCTACTCGTTGGGATTGGGACAGCAGACCCGACCAAACTATTAGAGCGGCTACGCTAACGCCCGAGACATATTTCGATGCTCTGAACAAGACATCCCTTGATCTTGTGGCAATCACCGACCATAATTGCGTCGCCTGGTGTAAACCGCTGGTCAAGTTGGCAAGACAAGCCCGCAAAGCGGGGAAGAGCAAAATCCACATCCTGCCAGGTGTTGAGATTACAACCTATGAAGGTCCTCATTTGCTTGCGTTGTTCGAGGAGACCCAAGATGTCGCCGAAATAGAGAAGATGCTGATCCGATTGGGTATGTCAGGTGAGGGGAAAAAAGAGGACCGTGTTGGCTGCTTGTCGCCCAAAGACGAAAAGACCATCTCCATGGTATTGGATGAGGTGGTCAATCACCTGCAAGGAGTTGTTATTGCCCCTCATGTACAACGCGACGATGGTCTATGGGGCTCTAAGGAATTCCGAGGCAGGACCGATATTCTAAACGACCGGCGCCTAAGGATCTTGGCCGCTCCCTCTGGCGAGATAAAGCGAGTGACTGATAGACCGAGGAAGGTCAGGCTGCTCTACAAGAACATGGACTCGACCAAAATAGCCAATTCTTTCGGTTTCATTGATGTCTCTGATTGTCACCGGCTCGATGATTTCGAGCTAAACACAACTTGGATCAGGATGACAGCGCCAGGTCTCAACGGGGTAAGGCAGATTATCTACGAACCAGAACTTCGTCTTGGACACGGAGTTATCCGCAGTGAGGACGAAGTTCAATATCCTCAATCGGTGCATTTCACTGAACCCCCCGAGGTTTCTCACCCGCACATTATCGGAGTGTCTATCTCAGGTGGCATGCTGAACGGAATGAAGGTCGGATTCAGTCCGCATCAAAACAGCATTATCGGGAAAAACTATACCGGCAAGTCAGCTCTTCTGGATTGCCTAAGATTTGCCTTCAATACAGTCCCCCTCGATACTGACCCTCACGACAAGTTCGCTGACAGGATGCGCGCGTTTGTAGGCGAAGGGGGTGAAGTGAGAGTCTATCTGAGGGATGTTCAGGGAAAGACGTACGGGATCTCGCGGACTTTCTCATGTACAAGGAGCGGCCGCGGGGCTAGCGCCAAATTGCTGATCGAGGGGTCTCCAGAGATCTTCCTCCTTTGGAATGGTGAGTTTACGCACGAGAGCGGCGTCTCCGTTCAGTCTGTTCTTCCTTTGGAGGTGTATCCGCAAGGCGAGGTCGTCAAGATCAAAGACAATGCGCGCCAACAGATGAAGATCGTCGATTCTCTCGCGAGCGTTGAGTTGAAACTCAAAGAGCTAACAACGGATCAAATTGGAGGAGAGAGCACGCTTCTGGGAAGACTGGTCCAGAACAGCAAAGACATCATTTTGCAGACTGAGCACCAGGTCGAACTGTCTTCTGCGACCTCAGGCATCCAGGGATTGGATGAGGAAATCAAAGAACTTGAGAAGCTGACAACGTCTCCCCTATTCAAGGAAAAGAAAGAGTGGGCCGAGATTGAGGTTTCCCTGGATACGTACAAAAAAGAGCTCGAACGCTTGCACGGTGTCTGGTCGTCTAAGAGCTTGCCGTCAAGCCTAGATACTGAAAGCAAAGAATCGTCAGCGTCCGAGAATGCACCCGCAACTCCCGAGCCCATTGCGATTGACGAGGAATCTGCCTCCCCTAGCATGTTCTCAAGTAGCGCCTCAATGGTCTTCAATGAAGCCATCGCCGCTGTTGGGCGGAACCTTGTCGCTACAAGGAGTGGGTTAACAGTTGCAATTGACCGTCTGGTCAAACTCGAAACCACCCGGAAGGCTCGTGAGGAGAGACTTGATAGGGAGATCCGTTCGAGCCTGAAACCAGACGATCAGGGCACTGAAGAGGGAGGGTTGATTAACCGGATTACCGAAAAGCGGAGGCGATTGAACAACCTCCTCGAGAAACAGAGGGAACTCGTGATCGTCCAGCAGGAGCTTTCGAGGCTAAACAAGGAAAGAGAGGACCTTCTAGAGCAGTTCCGACTGGCATGGGGGCGCATTCGTAAGTCAAGGGGCGAGATAGTTCAACTCATCGATAAAGAATCCGCGTCTAATATCAGGGCAGAGCTCATTGAAGACGCGGAGAGGGAGGACTATCGCAAAATACTTGAGCAGATCGCTGATCGCCTGACAAACGCGACGAACCGTATTCAGGCCAAACAGGCCCAACTCGATGCAATCGCCAATGCGGTGACGCCAAGAGAATTGGTTAACATTGTTCAGGGTGGGGACGCAAATCGATTGACACAAGTCGCTCCTGACGTCACGTCGAACACAGCCAAGGTCATATTAGGCATGGGCCAGGCGGATGTTCACAAGCTTGAACAATGTCTGCTCGGCGATAAGTTCGTGATCAGCTACAAAAAGGATGGCGATGATGTTTTCACTCCAATTGAGACTGCTCTGTCTGGAGGTGAACAGGCACTAGCACTCGTTTCCGTCGCAATGGTTCCCAAGCAGTTGCCACTCGTCATTGACCAGCCGGAAGATGAACTTGGACCTGCTCTTATAACTAATGAGCTTGTCGAGCAAATCCGCCACGTCAAGTTATCGAGGCAGCTCATCTTTGTGACGCACGTCCCTAACATTCCAGTCCTTGCTGATAGTGAGCAGGTCATCTACCTCGAACAGGAGTTCACGACTACCGGGAAGGCATCAGTTGTCAAGTGTGCTGGTTCGCTGGACGCACGCGACATCGTTTTCCACTTACTCGAACTCGATGGCGGTGAAATAGCTTTCCTGAAGCGAAGCGAACGATATTCCGCTGTAATGCAGTCCGACAACTGAAGGTTTGTTCAATACTGGAAGACCAATCGGCACCAGATGACCATGCCTCTTGTCTCCAAGGATGATGTCTCGGGTCGGATTATTCGGCGGAGCATGGCCCGATTGAATGGCGGCTCTTTCGTCTGGCGAATTCGGCCGTATGGGCCCACATCGCGCTCAAACAAACCAGCCGGTGACACTGCAATTTCTGTCCTACGCTGGGAATCACACGCAGTTGGTTTCTTGTGCATCGCCAGAGCTGCCTCGTGGATCAAAAGCGTAATACTCTCCGTGCAATGTGTGCTGGAATAGCGCGCCAGTTGGACCTAACCGATTCTTCTCGATCGAAAAGAGCACTTCGGCTGTCGGCTTCCCTCTTGCATGGCGCAAGGGATTCAGCATCACAGCAACATCGGGTTCATAGTTGACGGTCGACCCTCCCCATAGATCCTCGAACCTCACCCGCAAACTCTTCAGCCCCTCCGCATCTGCCGCAGCCACTCCAACGATCGGGACCGAATGTGCCAATGCCAGATTCTTGAGACCCTCAGTGACGATTCGGATTTGTTTCTCGGGAGTGAGTTCAACGCCCGTCGAGACCACGGGTACCTTTTGAAGATAGTCGACGAAGAGAACCACCGAGGCGAATTGGTTTTGAAGGCGCGTCAGAAAGGTATCCAAGACGTTCAACGTTGTCTTCGCCGGATGCCCTTTGACCAGGAACAATCGCTCCCAGTATTGGGTGATCCGCGACCACGCGTCCCGTGCCGCCGTCAGCGTGGTTAGTAGTGTCTCTAGCCCAGGTTCCCCTATTCCCTGCGTGAGCGCGGCACGTCGAATGTCCTCCATCGTCAACCCGAGTCTGCTACTCATTGTGCTTTCCAAGCAGAGCAGACGATGATAGAGATAAACCTCCCCATGCTCAAAGCAAACGACACACGCTGCAGTCTTGTTGTCTCTTGCGGCTGCTGCGATGTTGCGCGCCGCCTGCAAAATGAAGACAGTCTTGCCGACACCCGGAGGACCGCCAACTAGGATGAGGCTTTCAGGAACGAGCCCACCCCCGAGATAGCTATCTAGCGGTTCAAAGCAGGTGGGGATTGGCTTGTACCCAGCGACCTTCCCTGACTTGATGTGAGAGTCAAACTCAATACTCACATCGAGAAGCGTGTGTGGGAATTCCAGGCCAGCTGGCAGAACAAGACGGTCATTCATGAATCCGACGTTCCAGACAACCCGCGATCCAAGACCTCGCGCAGGCAAGAAATCGCTTCACGCTCCGGCGCGTTTTTCGCAAGGTGTCCCCGCAATTCTCGCACGAGCTTATCAGTGTTTCTGGGCTGCAGGTCCTTTGCCCAGACAATAAGACGCGAGATGTCGAGAGGTTTTCTCCTTGCCCGCGGCCTCGCCCGGCGGTTCACCTTGGGCCGTGTCTTCTCAGCTTGTCTTGTGATACTTGGGATCTCCGACTGATGAGCCTCCTTCTTCGCCGGATGGATAATTCCCTGCACCGCCGCCACTTGCCGAATGGGTTCTTTGATTCCGACCACAGTTCGCAGCTGACTCTCTCCGAGTCGCGCCTGCTGAGCCATCTGCTGCACGTCCGGATGCAGTTTCAACAGCGCGAGGAATTGCCGGACGCGCCGGTCC
>JAJYJL010000124.1 GCA_021789565.1 Acidobacteriota bacterium | reverse complement strand
CACTCCATTCCCAGGATGTCGTGGAGGAAGCGTTCAATCAGGTGGTGGCGAAATCGCAGCCGGTCGGAAATCTTCCGGCCCTCGGCCGTCAGCGTGATGCGGCCCTTGCGGTCGACGTGGGCCAGCTTGTCCCGCCTCAGGCGCCGCAAGGCCAGCGCCACCGCGGGAGGGGTAATGTCCAGCCAGCGCGCGATGGTCGCTGCAATAGCAGCGCCCTCTTCCGCCTCCGCCTCGGCAATGGCTTTCAGGTAGTCTTCTTTTGAAATAGTCAGCTTCATGGCCAACGTCAGTCACGGACTTGCGGCGCCTCCAGGCGCCCGCCGGGCCCCCTGTCAAATCACCGGAAGGCATCCATTCTAGCCCGGTTTCCCTGCGGGTGTTCCAGATTTCCGGCTTGACACAGGCACCATCATCCTATTAACTATAGTTTATTTCAACAAAGAATCCGTAGTAAACATCCGTCTTGAATCAGCCCTGAAATGGACAACCCACAAGATAAACCTGGAGCTGCTGAAGTCCAGCCAGGTCGCGCGGGCCAGGCCACAACCAAATCTGCGCTATCGCCGCCCAGCCGCAGCATGTCGCTGGAAGGCCTGCACGGAACTGTCGAATTGCCGCCGCACGAGGCAGGATTCTGGCGGCACTGGTGGGCTTTTGTGGGGCCGGCCATCCTGGTCAGTGTCGGTTACATGGACCCCGGCAACTGGGGTACCGACCTGGCCGGCGGGGCGGAGTTCAAGTACGCGTTGCTCTGGGTCGTTGCCCTGGCCAGTCTGATGGCCATCTTCATGCAGGTCATTGCGGCGCGGCTGGGCGTCGTGACGGGCATGGACCTGGCCCAGTGTTGCCGCGACTGGTATCCGCGCTGGACACGGGTACCCAACTGGCTGTTTTGTGAACTCGCTATCGGCGCCTGTGACCTGGCGGAGGTGTTGGGCAGCGCCGTGGCGCTGAATCTCCTTTTCAGCATTCCTTTGCTCTGGGCGGTGATCATCACCGGGTTCGATGTCCTGCTCCTTCTGGGCTTGCAGCGCTTTGGGATGCGGACCATCGAGGCGGTGATCCTGCTGCTGGTGGCCACCATGGGGGCGTGCTACTTCATTGAGATCTTCGTCCTCCCCCAGACCCGCCCCAGCTTCATCGAGATGGGCAGCGCGATCTTCCGGCCGGGACTCGCCCAGAGCGGCATGCTGGTGCTCGCCATCGGGATTATCGGGGCCACGGTGATGCCCCATAACCTCTATCTGCACTCGGCCCTGGTGCAGAGCCGCCAACTGCAGAAGGATGACCGGTCCGTTCGCCGCGGCATTCTGTTCAACACCATCGATGCCTCGGTGGCCCTCGCCATCGCTTTCTTCCTGAACGCTGCCATCCTGGTGCTGGCGGCCCTGGTCTTCTACGGCAAGACCAGCGTGCTGGTGCCGGGCGGACAGGCGGTCACCTTCAGCCCGGACACCGACTGGATTCGTGTCGCCTATCTCACCCTGGCTCCGCTGCTGGGGACCGCTCTGGCCAGCACCCTGTTCGCCGTGGCCTTGCTGGCCAGCGGCCAGAGCAGCACCATTACGGGCACGCTGGCCGGACAGGTGGTGATGGAAGGATTCATGCACTGGCGGATCCAGCCGTGGCTGCGGCGCCTCATCACCCGCACCCTGGCCATTCTGCCCGCGATCCTGATCATCGGGGTCCGTGGAAACAGCAGCGTCACCGACCTGCTGGTGCTCAGCCAGGTCGTTCTTGCTTTGCAGCTTCCTTTCGCCATGTTTCCTTTGTTACACTTCACAAGTTCCCGCAAGCGCATGGGCAAGTGGCGGAACGGCTGGTTCCTGATGATCACCGGCTGGAGCAGCGCGGCCCTGATTACCGCCATGGATATTTACGGTTTGCCTGATGCATTGAAGAGTGCATGGATGGTCATTGTTGGCCACTGATGCGCCATTGGAAGAAACTCGTCCCGCCGGGAGGCTGCCCTGTACAACAAGATTCTGGTAACCCTGGACACCACGCCCACTGACAGAGCGATCATCGAGCACATCAAAGCACTGGCCAAAATCATGCGCAGCCGTGTGGTGCTGATGCACGTTGCCGACGGATGGGCCGCCCGCATGTACGGCCCGGATGCGGTAAGTCCCGAGGTGGCCGAAGACAAGGCCTACCTGGAAGAGGTCAGGACCGAATTTCAGGCGGAAGGGATTCCCACCGAAGCTTCGCTTGCCTATGGTGATCCGGCCGAGGAAATCGTCAAGTGGGTGCGGCAGGAGGGTTGCGATCTGGTTGCCATGAGCACGCACGGGCACCGGTTCATCAAGGACCTTTTTCTGGGAACCACAGCGCCAAAGGTTCAGCATAGAGTCGGCGTCCCGGTACTGCTGCTTCGGGCCAAATAACCCGCCGGCCGGGCAGATTGGCTTTCCCGTACAATTGAAGATAATGTAGACGCGTTATTTGCGTTAGGTAAGGACCGTTCATGCTCATCCAAGGTTATGCAACTCCGGAAGGGACGGCGCGCTATCAGCAGCGGCATGCTGAGCGTCTGCCCGGGCATTACCATCAGTCGCAGGGCCTGTGGATCAGTTCCATCGGGCTCGGCACTTACCTGGGCGAGCCCAGCGATAAGGTGGATGGCCATTATGCTGAAACGGTCGTGCTGGCGGCGCAGGCAGGCATCAATGTTTTCGACACTGCCGTGAATTACCGCCACATGCGCAGTGAGCGTGCCATCGGCCGGGCCGTTGCGGAACTGGTTTCGTCCGGCAAGGTCCAGCGCGATGAAATCCTGCTGGCCACCAAGGGGGGCTTCCTCGGCTACGACGGCGATGAACCCGACGATCCGGCAGCTTATTTCCAGGAAAAGCTGGTCCGTAGCGGACTGGTGAAACCGGATGAAATCGTCGCCGGCTGCCACACCCTCGCGCCCCGTTATCTGGCCAGCCAGATTGACGTCAGCCGCGGCAACCTCGGCGCGGCCACGATTGACCTCTATTACCTTCACAACCCCGAGGCCCAGCTTCGTGAAGTTTCCCGTGATGAGTTCCTGCGCCGCCTGCGGCAGGCTATGGCGGTGCTGGAACAGGCCGTTGCCGACGGCAGCATTCGCATGTACGGCGCCGCCACCTGGAATGGCTTTCGTGTTCAGGCGGATTCGCCGGAGGCCGTCTCGCTGGAGGAGATGCTCGGCCTGGCGCGGGAGGTGGGCGGGCAGAAGCATCATTTCGGGGCCGTGCAGCTTCCCTTCAACGTTGCCATGCCCGAGGCCCTGGCCGCCAGCACCCAAGCCAGCAACGGACGCTCCGTACCGCTGCTCCACGTGGCACGGGAACACGGCCTGATGGTGTTTTCGAGCGCCAGCCTCTTACAAAGCCACCTGGCCAAAGGATTGCCGGCCGGCTTCGGGCAACGGGTCCCGGGCCTCGCCACCGACGCCCAGCGGGCTATTCAGTTTGTCCGCTCCACTCCGGGCATCACCTGCGCCCTGGTGGGAATGAGCAGCCGCAAGCACCTGGAGGAGAATATGGGCACAGCATCCCGGCCGCCGCTTCCGCTCGCCGAATATCGCATGATCTTCCAGAAATGACGGCTTGAGCCAGGCCTGTCCAGCAAACAGAAACCTCTCCACCCGGCTGCGCCGCGGGGCGTCTGCAAATGAATGGAAAAATTAAATAAGACCTTTCTTCGGATCCGGGCTCGATGCTTGACAGCCCGATGTCTTTTCGCTACGTTGCATTATAGTCCGCTGGCTCCACATCCTTAGCGCGCGAGGACCCATTGGCTGCAAAACCGATCATTTCAATCACCACGGATTTTGGCGAGGACGACCACTTTGTGGGGGTCATGAAAGGGGTGATTCTCAGCATCAACCCTGACGCCACCGTTGTGGACATCAACCACCGGGTGAATTCCTACGACATCTTTGATGGCGCCTACAGCCTTTCGCAGAGCTACGATGCTTTTCCGCCCGGCACCATCCACCTGGTCGTGGTTGATCCGGGCGTGGGGTCCGAGCGGCGGCCCATTATTGTGCAGTCCAAGGACTACAGGTTCGTGGCCCCGGACAACGGAGTGCTCTCCATGGTGTATGAGCGCGAGGAGAGAGTTGAAGTCCGCCACGTGACCGCCGAGCATTTTTTCCGCAAGCCGGTCAGCAACACTTTCCATGGCCGGGACATTTTTGCGCCGGTCGCAGGCTGGCTCAGCCGGGGAATGGAGGCTGAAAAATTCGGCAGCATCGTCACCGATTACGCCAGGTTCACCTCGGTCCGTCCCACCCGGGAGAATGACGCCCTGATCAAAGGCGTCGCCATCAAGGTGGATAAATTCGGAAATGTGGTTACGAACATTGCTCCCGGCGATGTGCCGCAGGTCTTCGGCCAGGACCCGCCGCCCTTCCGCATCAGGATCAACGGGCATGAAATCACCCGGCTCTGCCAATCTTTTGCGGCGGGCGAACCCTCCGAGCTTTTTGCCGTGGTCGGCAGCTCAGGTTTTATTGAGATTTGCACCAATCGCGGCTCGGCCGCGAAGGCATTGAAGGTGAACCGGGGAGCAGAAGTGGAAGTGGAGGTCGGCGGGGCGCCGGCGGAAAGCGCGTAAGAAACCGCCGGGAACCTACACCGGGGTACCCTTTGGCCGCACGGGCGCCACTTTCGGCCGGGCGCCTTTGCTGCCCAGCCTCTCAATCTTTACCCTTGACACGCGCAGCCCGTCCATATCCACCACGGTGTAGACCCGGCCCTCGTAGGCAAAGCTCTCGCCGCCCTTGGGGATTTTGCCCAGGCAATCCAGCACAAAGCCGGCCAGCGTTTCATAGCCCGCGCCGCGCGGCAGCACAATGTCGTAATCGTCGGCAAGTTCGCGCAGGTTGAGGGCCGCATCCACCACCAGCACGTCCTCACCCAGCTTTTTGATGGCCGATTCCTCGCGGTCATACTCGTCCTGGATTTCACCCACGATCTGTTCCAGCACGTCCTCGATGGTCACCAGGCCCACAAAAGTCCCGAATTCGTCCACCACCAGGGCCAGGTGCGCATGGCGCCGGCGGGCCTCGTCCAGCAGTTTGATCAGGGGCATGGTTTCCGGCACGATCATCGGCGGGTGCAGCAGCGTCGGCAGGTCCATCGGCTCATCCAGCGGAATATGGTGGCGGAGGCGGTCGAGCGCCACTCCCAGCAGGTCGCGGGCATAAAGGATTCCGATGATGTGGTCGGGCGACCCCTCGTAAATGGGAACGCGCGAGTGCTGGTCTCGAACGATGCTTTCCAGAAGAAAATGGAGGTCCTTGCTGAAGGGCAGCGAAGTGATCTGGTTGCGCGGCACCATGATCTCGCGCACCAGGGCGCGGTGCAGATCGAAGATGCTGTGAATCATCTCCTCCTGCTCTTCCGCCAGCAGCCCGCGCTTGCGCACTCCGGTGACAATCAGTTCCACCTCCTCCAGGCTGTGCATCTCGCCGTGCCCGGCGGAAGCCGTGACGCCAACCACCCGCGTCACCGTCGTGGCCAGCCGGTCCATCACCATCACCGGGACGCGCACCACGCGCATGTACACGGCCAGGGGCAGCGCGAAAATCAGCGCCACCCTTTCCGCCCGCTCGTAGCCGATGGTTTTCGGCGCCAGTTCGCCCAGCACCATCAGCAGGCCCGTAACCAGCAGGAACGCAACCAGCGTGGCGAAGCCGTGCGAAAGCGGCCCGACCAGGTGTTGGACCCGGCCCTGCAGCAACCCGAGGATGTCATCCGCCAGCATGGACTCTCCCAGCCAGCCCAGCAGCAGGCTGGCGGCGGTTACGCCCAGTTGAAGGCCGGAAAAGAGTTGGCTGGGATGGGTCAGCAACTTCTGCACCAGTGGGGCGCGAGAATTGCCCATTCGCACAAGCTGCTGCAAACGGCTGCGACGGACGCTCAGCAGGGCGAATTCGGCCGCCACAAAGAAAGCGTTCGCCGCAATTAGAGCGAGGATCAGGAGTCCTTGCAAAAATAAGCTCATGGCCGGTTCCCTGCTCAGCATTCTAGCCTGAAACACTGTCGCAAAGAAAAGCATCCTTGGCATCGGTGCAAAAGGCCATCGAGCGCCTGGCGAGGTATATTTTCGAATGCTTCCCGGTTTACCGTTATTCTTTTACCTCCGGAGCGCTGGAAAATCCCGTGGTCCGGTTTTCTCCGTGCCCTCTGTGGCCCGGCAAAAGACTTAACGCAGAGGCCACTGAGATCCTCTGTGCCCTCCGTGTTGAAGCCTTGAAGACACAGAGAGCACAGAGACGCCGCCAGGCCTCATCCAGGGTATGCGCGAGTTTGTTGCTGACCATACGACGCCGCAACATTTTTTCGGCAACCTGCTAGAATGGGGAAGATGCAAAACGACATTGTGGCTGTGGTTCGGAACCAACCGTTGACCGGCGGCCATTTCCTTCTGGACCTGCATGCTCCCCGGCAGGCCCAGGCTACACGGCCCGGGCAGTTCGCCATGGTGCGCCTGCTGGAGCATTCCGACGTTCTGCTGCGCCGCCCCATGAGCATTTATGACGTCAAGCCTCGGGCGCTTGCCGCCCACGGGTCCACCAACGGAACGGCCCCGGAAATCATTCAGCTTCTCTACAAAATTGTGGGGCGCGGGACCCGCCTGATGGCCATGCTGAAGCCCGGCGACCAGGTGGAATTGCTGGCGCCGCTGGGCCATGGTTTTTTTGAAGAAGAATATCTGCCCGCTGCACAATCCGCGGATGAAGTTTTGCACGTGGCCGGCGGCATCGGCATCGCCGCGCTGCTGCTGCCTGCTCGAAAGGTCTCCGCTGCGGGGCTCCGCCAGCGGCTCTTTTTCGGAGGCCGCACCGGCGACGATCTGGTGGGCACGGAAGATTTTGAGAGTTACGTCGAGGAAATGATTCTGGCCACCGAAAACGGCTCGAAAGGCCACCAGGGTTTTGTGACCGCGCCGCTCGAAAATTACCTTGCCGCGCGTCGGGACCATAAATTTCTGCTGATGGCCTGCGGCCCCTGGGCGATGCTGCGCGCCACAGTCGACCTGGCACGGCGTTACGGCCACCCCTGCCTGGTCTCCATGGAAAATCGCATGGGATGCGGCCTGGGCGTGTGCCTGGGATGTTCCATCCGCGTGGAAGGAACGGGCCATGCCGCCTATGAGCGTGTCTGCACTGAAGGCCCGGTGTTCCGCGCCGAGCACGTCATCTGGGAGCGGGAAGAAATTCCCAAGACCTGAGGGTCCTCACCGTTTCCATGAGATAGACTTCATGAAACGGCTCTGTGCTCTCTGTGTCTTGAAAGCTCTAACACAGACGACGCGGAGGATCTCAGTGCTCTCTGTGTTAAGTTTTTTGTCGGGCCACTGAGGACATAGAGCAAAACGAGCTTATGACGGACAAACCAAAACCGGAAGAGGGCAAGCCATCCCTCGGCAATGAAGAGCAGTTCTTTCCCCGCATCGATATCGATGTGGCCGGGATACATTTTGAAAACCCGGTGCTGACGGCCAGCGGGACCTTTGGCTACGGCCAGGAATTTGCCCATCTCATCGATCTCGACCAACTCGGTGGGATTTGCGTAAAAGGCATTTCCGCCGATCCCATGGAGGGCAATCCTTCGCCGCGCATCTACGAAACCGAGGCGGGAATGCTGAACGCCATCGGCCTGCAGAACGTGGGCGCCGAAAGGTTTTTGACGGAGAAACTTCCCTTCCTCCGCGCGCTGCGTACCCGCTGCATTGTCAATGTTTTCGGCTACTCCACCGAGGATTACGTTCGCGCCATTGAGATTCTGAACGAAGGCGAAGGCATCCATGGCTATGAGCTGAACATCTCCTGCCCCAACACGCGCTGCGGCGGCATGGTTTATGGAAACGATCCGCGCCTCACTGCGGAAGTGGTTGCGGCCAGCAAAAAGGCGGCGCGCTATCCGCTGATCGTGAAGCTCTCGCCCAACGTCACCGACATCACCGAACTGGCCCGCGCCGCGGAAGGCGCCGGGGCCGACGCGCTCTCTCTGGTCAATACTTTTGTCGGCATGGCCATCGATGTGGAAACCCGCACGCCGCGCATTTCAAACATCACCGGCGGCCTTTCGGGGCCTGCCATCAAGCCGCTGGCGGTTCGCATGGTCTATCAGACATTTCGCGCCGTCAAGATTCCCATCATCGGCATCGGCGGCATCGCCACCGCCGAGGATGCGCTCGAGTTCATCATCGCCGGCGCGCGCGCCATCCAGATAGGCACCGCCAACTTCTACGCGCCGGAAACCGCCCTGCACGTCGCTGACGGAATCCGCGAATACTGCCGCCGCAAGCGAACACATCTCGCTGACCTCGTCGGAACGTTGAAGCTCCCACACGCGGCAACTGTCCAGGCAGCCCACGTGGAGTGAGTTGCTGCATGCGCGCCACACTTCTCAGTTTTCTGGCCTGCCCTCGATGCCGCGGGGAGCTTGATCTTCGCGCCACCTCGACGGCGGAAGATCTCATCAACGAAGGACAATTGCGCTGCCGGGGCTGCGGCGCGGAATACCCCGTCCGAGGCGGCATTCCCCGTTTTGTGCCAAACGCCGCCTACGCCCGGTCGTTCAGTTTCGAATGGAAGCAATGGCGGCGCACGCAATTTGATACCGCCTCGCGCAACGATTCGCTCGCCACCTTTATCGCCTCAACCGGCCACGCCCCTGCCGATTTCACAGGCAAGGCAGTGCTGGAAGCAGGATGCGGAGCCGGCCGCTACATGGACCTGCTGGCACGCGCAGGCGCACAGGTCATCGGGGTCGATCTCAGCCTGGCCATCGAAGTGGCGCAGGAAAATCTGGGCCATCTTCCCAACTGCCATTTTGTGCAGGGCGACCTGATGCACCCGCCCTTCCGGACGGAGGCGTTCGATTTTGCCTACAGCATCGGGGTGCTTCACCACACGCCCGATACGCGCCAGGCGTTCAACGGGCTCGTCCCGTTGCTGAACTGTGGCGGGGAAATTGCCATCTGGGTCTACGCCCTCCGCCGGTTGTCGGACACTTTTGAACGTTTCCCGGACCGCGTCAATGAAGTCCTGGCCGTCGATTCAAACTTCACCATTCCGCCCTCACGGCAGGCCGCTGTCAAACGATTCGCAGGCGCGATCGACCGCATCATGGAGGCATCCAACCGCCTGCAGCGCGCCGTTACCACGCGCCTTCCCACGCGGTTGCTCTATGCCCTGTGCCACGCCGCCGTTCCGCTTTACTACCTGTACCGGCTGCCGGTTTTCTATCCTCTGCGGCTGGTCACCAAGGTGGCCATGCACCCCGATCCCGAGTGGCGCGTTCTCGACACTTTCGATTGGTACTCGCCGCGATACCAGTGGAAACACACCTTTGGCGAACTCGAGGAATGGTTTCGCCAGGCCGGGCTCACGGAAATATCGGTGATGCCGCGTCCCGTCGCCGCGCGTGGAACTCGGCCTTCAGGAGGGACTCAAGACTGATGAGAGGTAACGACATGCGGGCGCATTGGACTGTGGACGACGCCTGGACTCGATGGGCGCACGATATCCGCAGGATTGAATTTGAAGGCATGTTGAACGATATTCCGCTCGCCGGGAACTCAACGGTGCTTGAACTCGGCTGCGGGGATGGCTTTCAGCTAGGCCTCCTTCGGGAGAGGTTTGCCCGCGTCTTTGCAATTGACCCGGTCAATATGCCCGACCAGGCTAGAGGCTGCACATATGCCGTCGCGGAGGCGCTCCCGTTTGGGGAAGAAACCTTTGACTTGATTGTTTCAAACTGCGTGCTGGAGCACCTGAATGACCGCAGGGTTGCGTTGGATGAATGCGTCAGAGTACTCAAGCCCGGCGGATTAATGGCCCACGTGGTTCCGTCTCGGTTCTGGAAGGTGGCAAGCCTTCTGCTAAACCCCATCGGTTATCCGCTGCGCGTTGGTGAAAAATGGTGGGCAACAAGGGCAGTCGTGCGCGGGGGGGCGATTTCAAACCCATCCGGACGCTCTCCCGTTTCGCGGCCGACTTTGGGCCAGATCCTCAGCCGTTGGGCCTGCCCGCCCGTCCACGGCACCTATCCGGGGCACTTTTCAGAGCTCAGGGCCTACGGGCGCGAGCGCTGGGCGGAATCTTTCGTTCATCCTCAGCTTTTCCAATTGTCCGACAGGCCCCTAATTTGTTCCACTCAATTTGGCTTCCTGCGATTTCGGTTCATTCCCGCCCGCGCGTGGCTGGGCCGGCACGGGTTGGACAGTTCGCGCGTCTTTGTCATGCAAAAGTTGAATCGCTGACATGAAGACCTTCTTAGCTATTGATACGGCAGGGTCTTCAGGACGTCTTTTTCTGAATTCGAGGGGCCGGTCGATTCCGGCGTTACGTGGGGATGGAAATAAGACTGCGCCGCGCCCACCACTTCTTCGGGAGCAGCGGGGGTGTTGGATGAGGAAGCATTTGCTGCAGGCGCGGCCGAACCGCTTCCGCCCAGCGCGAACAGGTATTCCGGCCCCACCCACGGCTCGGCGGAATTCGCTTCAATCGCTCTGAGCTTTGCTTTCAACTCAGCCACAACCGGCTGGCCCTGTGGGCTGGCACTCAGGTTGTCATTTTCCGCCGGGTCGGTTGCCCAATTGTAGAGGTACTGCTGTCCCTTCGTGGTCAGGATGTAGTGCCACTGCGAGGTGGTGAGGCTGATGCCCGCCGCGTCGGCTTCAGAAAGGCTTGCGCTGAGTTCCGACACCACGGGTTGGGCGATTTCCTGCGGCGAATCCGTCTCCCAGAATCGCGCCAGGCTGTAGGCGTGCAGCGGAACTTCATTCCCCAGCGCCAGATCGATCGCCGTCGCAAAAAGTTTGCGGATGGCGACGGGCGGAGCGATTCGTTTTCCGGCCGGAATGCCCTCACCGTAGACAATCAGCGGAACGTGAATTTCTTCCCGGTGCAGGTCGTTGCCATGCTGGTAAGCGCCATGCTCGCCGAAAGCCTCGCCATGGTCGGCAGTAATCAGGAAGATGGTGTTCTTGCCTGCCGGCGTCGATTTCAAATACTTGACCAGCCGGCCAATCTGCGAGTCGAGGTAGGCAAGGCTGTTGTCATAACCATCGATCAGCGCCTGGCGGTCGGCGGCCAGGAGCGGCTGCCTGGGGCGAAACCCGCCCTTGGCGCTCCAGCGGCGCACCACGGCTTCCGGCAACGTTCCAAAGCGGTGGTTGTAAGGAGCGGGGGGCAGGTAGGCGCTGTGCGCGTCAAAATAGTTGATGTAAACGTAGAAGGGGCGCGACGCGGGCCGATGCCGCAGCCATCGGAAGACATCGGCGTTCAGGTCCGCGGCATTGCGGCGGTAAAAAGCGTCGTATCGCTCCAGGTTCTGATAGAGCGGCTGCACGGCCGCGCGCCCCACCAGCGTCCGTGACAGGTTGTAAAGCAGGGTGGTTCGGTCATCGTCATATTTTCCAAACCCGCCTCCCAATCCCCAGCCCGATTCCCCGTAGTAATAGTTCGCGTTGAATCCCGCCGTGGCATAGCCATGTTGGCCCAGAACGCTCTCAATGGTTTTCCATCCGGGATTGAGCGGCC
>JAJYJL010000123.1:2753-11541 GCA_021789565.1 Acidobacteriota bacterium | reverse complement strand
GCTGGAATTGCAATCAGCCTTGTGATTGAAACCCGATTATCGTTGGTCATCGAATTTCTTCTTTGCCGCCATTGCGGCGCGGAATTGTCTGCTCGTGCTTGGGCCCGGTGCAGAAGCTGGCATTTTAACGTTTCTTTGTCCGTAGAGCGAGGGGTTTTGGCTGGCGTTTGTCTCGACCTTCTGCTTCCATTCAAAGGGCATACTTTCAGGTGAACTGCTGGCTTCGCCTCTGTGAGCGGCGGCACAAATCTTTCGTAGCCGGGCGAGCTTCGTTCTCCCGGAGCCAAGCCGAATACGCCACACCTTCCGAGATTCATCTGGACTGAACTGGCGAAGCTTGGCAGAATAGATTTTGGCTGGCGGTGCGGGGACGGTGTCAAACATACTAGCCTCGCGCTGCTCACCCGATCCAAGTCGGGGCGTGGCGCAGCCTGGTAGCGCGCTTGCCTTGGGCGCAAGAGGTCCGCGGTTCGAATCCGCGCGCCCCGACCAACTTGTTTTTTCGTTCAAATTCATTCCCTGGGTATTGCATCAACACTTTGTAATCGTGGTGCGGAGCGTTTCGGAGTCGCGTGTGCTATCGGTCACGCCGCAATGTGACCAGAGTCACAGCGTCAACGCACATCCGCCGATAGATTATTCGCGTCTCGCGTTGATCGCGTCTTACGAATTCGGCATGGGCTTTTTCACCGTATGGGTTTGGCAGGTTTCCGGGTAAGCAAGGCATCAACGGCTTTGGATAAGGCGGTTGTCGGACCGTTTGCGAACATCAGCCGGAGCCGGAAGACGGTGCGCGGTTGTGCTTGGAAAAAGCTGGCACTCTTCGGGACCCGTTACGAAGGATTCGGAATGGCGGGCGTGAGACGCGGCGCTACGGTGCCGGCGCGCGTTGTGGGATACATCTGAATTTCATCGGAGGGTAGGGGATGGTTAAGCCTTCCTGCCTGCCTGTCTTCTTATTGCTGACGTTGACGCCATTAACTCTGCTGGCCGCGACCCAAGGACCGCTGAGCGCGGAGTATTGCGGTGGCTGCCACCGCGCAATTGAGCAAGGGTGGAAAGAATCAGTACACTCGCAGGCAATGGAGAGCCGGCTGTTCCAGGATGCCTTACAGATGGCTGATTCCGACCTCGGCCCTCATGCGCGGGTCGTCTGCCTGGGGTGCCATTCTCCAACTGTGGCTGCGACCGGCGATCTGGAGCTGAAGCTCAAGGTAAGCTGGGAGGGTATCACCTGTGATTATTGCCACTCGGTCCGAAGCGTTAATATGAGCGGGCCAAACCCCAAGGCAGTTGTGGAGTACAACAACATCATGGAGGGTCCCTGGAAGGGTGTGACTTCACCTGTGCATGGCACGGCTTACTCGGCGTTGCACAGATCATCGCTGCTTTGCGCAACGTGCCACCAGTACCGGAACTCGCTGGGATTTCCTGTGCTGACAACTTACAGCGAATGGCAGAAAGGTCCTTACAGCGCTGAGCACAAAGGATGTCAGTCGTGCCACATGTACACAGTTGAGGGAGAAGTGGTGGACCCACGAGTCAAGAGGACGCCTAACGATGGTATCAATCTCCATCAGATGCCTGGCAGCCACTCGTTAACGCAGCTCAACAAAGCCATCCGCGGGCAACTCCGGGTAACTCATGATGGCGGACAGTTGCACGTTGAGGTGGATGTGACCAATCAGGGAGCTGGTCACATGGTTCCTACGGGGTCGCCGTTGCGTAAGCTGATCCTGCAGGTCAGAGTTTCTCCTTTCAGCGGGAAAACACTCGAGGCCCAGCGAGTATTCACCCGGGTTGTGGAGAACGAGAAGGGCAAGGTCCTCAACAGCGAAGACCTGGTTTTTATGAATGCGGCAAAGGTTGTGTCGGACACGCGCCTGGCGCCCAGGGAAACCAGAAAAGAAACTTTTACATTCAATGTGCCTCAGGGCGTTCGGTCAACGGTCGACGCGGATTTTATCTACTACTATTCTCCGACGGCCGCCACCAAGGCGCAGCAGGAAGTAAAGTTCCTGAGCTTCAGGCGATTTGTGCAGTAGGTCGAGTTTCTTGTATGCCTGCGTAAGGCTGAAGCACAGATGTAATGGGAAATATTGCGGTACTGCAGGATGAATGGAGGAACGATTCGCATGAAGGCTGATTCCAACTCTGGAAAACCTGCTGAGCGTGCTGGAGAACCAAAAGTGGATTCCGGGCGCCGCTGGGTCAATCTGGTTCTTGGCACTGGATTGGTTGCCACGATCGCCTCCTTCATCTACCCTGCGATTCGGTACGTGATCCCGCCGCGAGTCGCCGAATCAAGTAACCTTTCGGTTGTCGCCGCGAAGGTTGGGGAGCTCAAGGACAACGCAGCCAAGGTTTTCAAGTTCGGGTCGGAACCTGCCATTCTGATACGCATGGTTGACGGGAACTACCGGGCATTTACGGCTGTTTGCACTCACCTGGGCTGCACCGTGCAATATCGGCCCGACCTGCATGAAATCTGGTGTCCGTGTCACAACGGGATGTACGACCTGCAGGGTCGTAACGTCAGCGGGCCGCCTCCGCGTCCACTGGCGCAGTACCAAGTTCACATTCAAGGCGAGGACATCGTCGTCGTTCGGAACGCATAACTATGGCTGACCTTAAACGTCGCACCTTAGATTGGGTTAATGAGCGCCTGGGTGGAGAAGGTATTGAGGAGTTCCTTCGTCACAAGAGGGTTCCGCTCCACCGGCACACCATCTGGTATTACCTCGGGGGCATGGCTCTCTTCCTGTTTATCATTCAGGTCCTCACCGGCATCCTGCTTCTGATGTACTACCGGCCGACGGCCAGCGGCGCTTTCGAAAGCGTACAGTTCATCATGACGCAGGTCAAGTTCGGATGGTTGATCCGCTCGATCCATAGCTGGTCAGCGAATCTGATGATCTTCATTGTTGTTGTCCACATGTTCAGCGTGTTTTTCCTGAAGGCATACCGCAAGCCCCGCGAATTGACCTGGGTGAGCGGCATGCTGCTGCTTTTCATCGTTCTGGCTTTCGGATTTTCCGGATATCTTCTGCCGTGGAACACGCTGGCCTTTTTTGCGACAAAGGTCGGTACCGATATGGCCGGATTTGTGCCCCTTATCGGCAAGTGGATCATGGTTTTTCTGCGCGGTGGCGAGCAGGTCACGGGCGCAACGCTGACGCGATTTTTCGGGTTTCACGTGGCGGTGCTGCCGGGCTTAGCTACGCTGCTGCTGGCATTTCACTTACTGCTGGTGCAGAAACTTGGAATGAGCGTTCCTCCCGATGTGGAGAAAAAGATCAAGGATGGGCAGGAGCCGGAACGGTCCATGCCGTTCTTTCCGAACTTCCTTCTGCGCGACATTATGGGTTGGTACGGAGCGCTTGCTGTGCTGGGGGCGCTGGCTGCCATCTTCCCCTGGGAACTTGGAACGAAGGCCAATCCATTCGGATCTGCACCTGCGGGAATTCACCCGGAGTGGTACTTCCTGTTCATGTTCCAGACGTTGAAGTATCTGCCGTCCAAGGTCTTCTTTATCGACGGAGAGCTTCTCGGACTGATGTTGTTCGGCGTTGCCGGAGCCATCTGGGTGATCATCCCCTTCCTTGATTACAAGGCGGGCTTTGGGCGTGTTACGCGGTTTTTTACAGGACTCGGGATATTCGTACTGGGATACGTTATCGTGTTTTCATGCTTGGCACTGTTATAGCTTAAGTGAAAGCAATTCGGCCTTTGCGATGCGAACTATGAATAGATCATTGGTCAGCAACTCACGGATAATCGTTTGTGCCATTGGTATTGCCATGATGCTTTGCGGTTTGAGCGTTGCGGCAGCCGCGGAGCAAAAAGATTCATGCGTGGCATGCCACTCCCAGCTTTCCGGCTATTTTGGAAAGCCGGCCAAGCTGTTTCCCGAAGATGTTCACCACCAGGCGGGGCTGGGTTGCGCTGACTGCCACGGAGGCGACCGCAACGATGACTCCTTGAATGCTATGAGGCCCTCCAATGGTTTCCGGGGCGTTCCCCCCAAAGCGCAAATCCCGGCTTTTTGCGGGCGTTGCCACTCCGATCCTACCTACATGCGCAAGTTCAACCCGGGTATTCGAACCGATCAAGTCAGCGAATATTTCACGAGCGTCCACGGAAAGAAGCTGAAGGCGGGAGACCGCAAGGTACCCGTGTGCGTAGACTGCCATAGCGTACACGACATCCTTGCACCTTCAGATCCCCGGGCCCCTGTTAATCCTGCCCAAGTGGCGGAAACTTGCGCGCGGTGCCATGCCGACGCAAATTACATGAAGGGGTACAAGATTCCGACGAACCAGTATGAGCTCTACAAGAAGAGCATACATGCGTCAGCCATTGCAGGCGGTGACACTTCCGCACCTACCTGCACGACTTGCCACGGTAATCACGGTGCGACGCCGCCCGGAGTGAGTTCGGTGGCTAACGTCTGCGGCAGCTGCCATGTGATGAACCAGCAACTGTTCGAAAAGAGTCCGCATGGGGCTGTATTTGCCAAAATGGGACTGCCCGGTTGTGTTCAGTGCCACTCGAACCATGAGATCCTCCAGCCGGAGGATTCCTGGGTGGGAACAGGTTCCAAGTCGATCTGTGTGACCTGCCACGTGAAGGGTGACAACGGATACAAGGCGGCAGCGGAGATATCAGCCGGCCTCGGCAAGCTCAAGACCACTTACACTGATGCTGACACTGTGCTCAATAGGGCAGAGAAATCAGGGATGGAGGTTTCCAGCGCCAGGGTGGATATGGCTGACGCGCATAGCGATCTGATCAAGGCGCGTGTTCTCATCCATAGCTTTAATGCTGCAGATGTCCTCAAGGTTACCAACGAGGGGGTTGCGACATCGCGCAAGGCATACCAGGCCGGCGTCGCAGCTCTCAAGGAGCGCGATTACCGCAGAAAGGGGCTGGCTATAGCGCTCATTGCGATTGTGGTTGCTATCTCAGGGCTGTACTTCAAAATCCACAAGATGGAACGCGGTTAGCAAAAGTTATTTTCGATCGCGCATCCTGCCCCGCAGATCGTATTCCCACCCGGTGCGCGGGTCCGGCAATCCTCGCCGGGCCTTCGCGCCTTCTTTCTTGACGGGTCTCGTTCATCCTCTTATGATGAAGAGTTTTCAGCGCTCCCGCATAAACGAATAAGCAGGACGATCTGGAAAGGAATTCAAGAATGATCGGACTTCATGAACTTGCGGCGCCACGCATCAGGCCGGAGTTGCAACCTCAGTTTGCACCAGCAGTACTTGCCGATCACGCTTATCTGAAGATGGTCAGGGAATCGGGGAAAGCAGTTCCACTGGTGATTGGCCTCGAGCGGGGTGAAGGTGAGGTTTCTGTCTACCGGACGCAGGCTTTCCATGAGTCGCACCCATCGGCGTCGCTGAACCTTCGCTATGCAGAGCGTACGCTTAAGATGCTGCTCTGGCAGCGAGGCGGCTGGCGGGTGATTGTCGGTGGTCCTAAGAGCGTCGGAGATCACCTCCGGCAGGTTTATTCCTCAAGCGGCGCGCGCGCCTTCGACTTTGATTTCATGGGCGGGGTTTATGAGCACCCGTTTACAGTTGAGAGCGCTTCGCCCGAGAGCGTCCCGGACGCTTCAGAGGGCTCACTGCAGATTGGACGTCATCTGGAAGGGTGCCGCATTGGCTTCGACCTGGGCGCAACAGACCGCAAGGTGGCTGCAGTGGTTGACGGGCAGTCCGTTTTTAGTGAAGAGATCGTGTGGGACCCGCGTAACTCCGCAGATCCGAGCTACCACTTTAATGAGATCATGGCGGGACTGAAGTCTGCCGCGAGTCACATGCCCCGTGTGGACGCCATCGGCGGAAGTTCGGCAGGCGTGTACATCAACAACCGTCCGCGCGTCGCGTCTCTGTTCCGGGGAATACCCAAAGATCTGTTTGAGGCAAAGACCACTCGTCTGTTCCTGGATTTGCAGGAAGCGTGGGGGGGAATCCCCTTTGTAGTTGTTAACGATGGCGAGGTAACGGCGCTTGCCGGGTCCATGTCCTTGAACGACAATGCGGTGCTTGGGATAGCGCTGGGGTCGAGCCAGGCCGGGGGATATGTAATGCCAAACGGCGGCATCAGCACCTGGCTTGATGAGCTCGCTTTTGTTCCGGTGGATTACGATCCCGACGCGCCTGTGGACGAATGGTCAGGCGACCCCGGGGTTGGGGCTCAATATTTTTCGCAGCAGGCAGTATTTCGCCTCGCGCCCGTTGCTGGTATTCAGCTTGACCCCAAGATGGGGGCGGCGGACCAGTTAAAGGCTGTCCAGTCCCTGTTAAGCAATGGAGATGAACGCGCCCGGAAAATTTTTGAGACGATCGGCGTTTACGTCGGCTATGGAGTGGCGCACTACGCCGATTTCTACGAGCTTCGGCACGTGCTGGTCCTCGGCCGCGTGACCTCGGGCGACGGAGGGTCCATCGTCCTGAATAAGGCGCAGGAAGTGCTGCGAGAGGAATTCCCGGAACTTACCGAGAAAATCGTACTGCATTTGCCGGATGAGAAAACCCGGAGAGTGGGCCAGGCCGTCGCGGCCGCAAGCCTGCCGGCAATTCACTAAAGTCAGGAGGATGCGATGAAATTCCGTAACCCCGGATCAGAAATCTACATACCAGACGGAAACCCGGCAGACCAGGCCGTGGCTCGGACCACCCACTTTGCGATCGGAGCTCATCAGGACGATCTCGAAATTATGGCTTATCAGGGAATCTTGGAGTGCTTTGGAAAGCAGGACAAGCACTATACGGGCGTCACGGTGACGAACGGCGCCGGCAGCCCCCGCGACGATCTTTACGCCAGCTATACCGACGAGGATATGCAGAGGGTGCGCCGCGTCGAGCAGCGAAAAGCAGCGTACGTGGGCGAATATTCCGCTCAGATCTTTCTCGACTACACCAGCGGGGCCGTAAAGGACAAGAATAATGCCGACGTGGTCGCTGACTTGAAAGAACTGCTGGGCCGAGCGAAGGCGAAGGTTGTATACACTCACAATCTGGCAGACAAGCACGACACTCACGTTGGCGTGACGCTGCGAGTGATACAGGCGATTCGCAGCTTGCCCGCTGAGGCCCGCCCGGAGAAGCTTTATGGCTGCGAAGTCTGGCGGGGCCTCGATTGGCTGAATGACAACGATAAAGTCATCTTTGACGTCAGCGCCCACGAAAACCTTGCCATGTCGTTGGTGGGCGTGTTTGATTCCCAGATTTGTGGCGGCAAGCGATATGATCTGGCGACAGCCGGACGCCGCAGGGCGAACGCAACGTATTTTGCATCCCATGCTACGGATGTGGCGACTTCGGTCATCTTCGGAGTTGATTTGACGCTCCTCATCCAGGACGACAAGCTTGACCCGGTCAAATACATCACCGGCTTCATAGACCGCTTTACGCAGGATGTTTCCGCACGTATTGCCAAATTCAGCTAACCTGGACGGCCAAAATGCTTTTTCTAGCGCCTCACAGGAGGCCCCCCGGCTTTGCCGGGGGATATTTACCCTGATGCCGCCCGGACCCGTATTGGATTTCTGGAAAAGAGTCGCCGGGGTCACCCCTTGTGGTTAGAACTTTATTTCCCTTGACATACCGCCGTGACTAATATACGAATAATCAATTGGTTCAATGTCATAGTTCACGGCTAGGACTTTTTCTGGTAGCCAACCATTAGGAGGGGGACGGATGGTCGGCCAGGTTATAGGACACTATTTGATTGATGCGAATATTGGCGAGGGGCGATCCGCTGTTGTTTATAAAGCCCGCGACATTCGGCTTAATCGAACGGTTGCGATCAAGGTTCTTAAAGATGAGCACCTTCAGCATAGTCTAGCTTGGGGACGGCTGCTGCGAGAGGCCCAAATCGCTTCAGCCTTGAATCACCCCAATGTCTGCGCCCTTTATGACATTGGGGAGGAACAAGACGTCCACTACGTTGTCCTTGAGTTCGTTGAGGGCAAAACACTTCGGGCAACCCTTGAGTTAGGCCCTCTACCGACCCAAATTGTCTTTCAGTACGGCATCCAGCTTGCCGAGGCGATGGCGTATACCCACGGCGCGGGAATCCTGCACCGGGACTTTAAGAGCTCGAATATTATTGTGACCCGAGCAGGACAGATCAAGGTCGTCGACTTCGGCCTCGCTACTTTGATGGAAGAGGCGGCAGCCAAACAGAATGAAGACTCTCATTCGTCAGCGCAAGACATAGCCTGGTTTGTCGGAACTCTTCCTTACATGGCACCTGAACTTCTCCATGGGAAGGCGGCAACGATACAGTCCAGTGTGTGGTCCCTGGGAGTCATTTTGTTCGAGATGCTCACAGGACAGCTGCCCTTCGTGGGGCGTACGTCATTTGAGTTGGGGGCGGAGATTATGAAAGGAAAGATCCGTCCGCTCCCCGCTGACGTACCTGGGGGCTTGCGGGCTATTGTGCAAAGATGTCTCGTTCGGGACGTAGCGAGTCGCTATTATTCAGCCGTAGAAGTGGTTAGGTACCTCCAATCGGAATTCGTATCGTTTCAGGTTAGATGTTTGCTGTCGAGGCCCGATTACTTGAAACGGAGAGCTCTCTTGCAGGGGCAACTGAAGTACGCGCTTACTGTGCTCTCGGCGATATTCCATGGCAACTGAAGCATGGCGAATGAGTCCGAGAAGCAAGCCCCCCATTGTGAGGCTCGGCGTGGTCCGCTTAGAATCTGGACAAGTCGTGTGCCAGAGGTGACGAATGCCCGTTGAAATCCATCTGGCTCGGGAGCAAACCACCG
>JAJYJL010000123.1:0-2743 GCA_021789565.1 Acidobacteriota bacterium | reverse complement strand
CTCGCCGGTCTTTGGGATCGCTTGTTGGCTCTTCGTCTGTGATGCAAAAAGTCTATGAAATGATTTTGAAAGTTGCGGCCAAGCGCCATCCGGTCCTGGTACTCGGAGAAAGCGGTACAGGCAAAGAGCTGGCTGCTCGTGCGATTCACTCATATGGTCCGTGGCGTGACCTTCCGTTCGTGCCCATCGATTGTGGTGCACTCTCCTCCACATTGGTTGAGAGCGAGTTGTTCGGGCATGTTCGTGGGGCCTTCACTGGCGCGAACCACAACAGGCTAGGGCTGTTGGCTACTGGCGGAAGGGGGACCGTCTTTCTGGATGAGATTGCTGAACTGCCGTTGGAACTCCAGTCAAAGCTCTTGCGAGCCATCCAGGAACGGGAGGTGCGGCCCGTAGGTAGTAATCGAAGGATGACCCTGGAAGCTCGTATCATTGCCGGAACCAACCAACATCTGGAGGGAGCCATTACGCGGGGGACTTTCCGCAAGGACCTGTTTTTCCGCCTCAATGTTGTAACTGTCAGGTTACCACCCTTGCGTGACCGGAGGGACGACATTCCCATGTTGGTGCGACATTTCATTACCCGATATGCTGGAGAAGAGGGCCCAAAGGTCGTCTCACCTGAAGCCATGAAAACGCTGATGAATCATGGCTGGCCAGGCAACGTCCGTGAGCTCGAAAACTGCATCCAGCGAGCTCTGGCGCTCGGGTTAGACTCTGATATCCAGGTAAGAGACCTGCCCTCGAATCTGGTTTACGCCTCGCCTGGGGGAAGTGGGAAGAAGGAGCTCCTAACATTACGCGAGATCGAGCGTGGTGCGATTGCGCGAGCGCTTGCGCTGGCGGGAGGCGACCGCCTACGCGCAGCCAAACTGCTGGGCATAGGAAGAACCACCGTATACCGGAAAATTAAGGAGTATGACCTTCAAAACGTCGCGAATTCCACGCCGTCCTAGTCCCGACCTACTCCCCTATGATTTGACCAGCCGAAACGCGAGGTTTTCAGATATAAGAGGCGGAAGGAAAACCCAGCGCGGAAGTCACAGGCCTGGCACGTCCCTGGGAGTGCTTCTCACCAGGCGGCGGGTGCTCGCCTTTACGCCGGTCGGTGGGCGCGTCCGGCGATGAGCATTTAGGTTCCCCCTGAACGGCTCTTGGGGACGAGATCACCAGAATTTGGGGAATATGGAGCGGTTGCTTTGAATGCAGGCGGGCTTTAATTCCCGTATCAGTTCGGCCGCGCGCTCAGCGGGGCGGTTGGTCAATTCAAAGCGAAAGGCGCACGGACCACAGCTCCAGACGTCTGCGTCCGTGGGATTCTCACGGTTCCAGTGGCTCAGCAGGCGTTGGCGGATATTGCCCTTACCCACAAAGATGACCTTGCCTTCTTTGTTTCGGAGCCAATAGACTCCCTGGACATTCGGCGCTTTGAACTCGATCCAGGATTTGCTCCAGGTATATTCGTGACCCTCAATCCCGTTCATCATGAGCCTCCACGTCAAAGTCCAACCGACCAATCCCTCCGGCTACCTGCCGGGTGGGTGAGAAGACTGCCCCGCTGGCAGCCTGCGCTATTGCTGCACGGTCCAGTCTACGGTGGTCTCAGGAGGAGCAATACTTCCGGAAGTTGGATTGCACAGCATAGGGGTCAAATATCCACCGCCCACCTTGCCCGTAACAAGGAGATTACTGAATTCTTGAGGAGACACTAGGATGGTTGCAGATGTGCCTCCTGCCGCGGGCACCGGCGGTAGCGATGTACAACCATAAGGGGCGATAGGCGACCCTGAAACAGTAAAGGTGCCGGTGACGGGCGCGCCATTTCCCTGATCCGTGATGATTAGAGGAGCTAGGTTATAGGGCCCTCCAGACCATCTGAGGTCGCGCCAGCCGGTTAAGTATCCGGTTTGGTAATTCCGTACCGGAATGTTGACGCAGTTGGGTTGTGATCCGCAGGAGAAGTTTACGTCGCTTAGAATCGCAACCCCCGTGACCGGATTTTGGGTCGCATCGTAGAAAAAATTGGTCGTCGTGAAGGGATATTCATCCAAGATGGAAAAGTCGTCGTGTAGGATGTTGCCAGCTGGGTCAGTGAATTCAACAGCGTGAACCGAGCTCACGCCGGAAGCGTCGCTAAACGGGGCGTCCGTGCCGTAGATCTGGCTGTCCTCCAAGCTATACTGCGTGGACAAAAACCCCGGAAAGCCCTCCTGTCGCCATTGCAGATGAACCGAGAAGTTGGACGATTTGAACATGAGAGCGTACTGCTGAAGCCAAGAGGGATAGGGGTCATCTGTGTTGAAGTTGAAGCTGTGCCCGGTAAGAGTCATATCCCAAGTCGCGTTGAAATAAACAGCGTTCCCCAAACCCCCCGTCTGAAGCTCCATGTCCGTGAATTGGTCGCCGCACTCGGATTGCTGTCCTGTGGCCATTGTCGTGAAAGGGCTTGTGATATTGAATTCATTGTACCCGGTGACCACAAGGGGGTAGTCAGCTACGAGCACATCGCGCGTCATGAACGTGATCTCGGAACCGTAAAGGTACACTCCGAAGCTGTAGTTCGTGCCGCTCGAATGCACAACCATTGCAAACTTGCAATCCACTACGTAGTCATTTTGCCCCGAAGCGTTTGACGCGTCTCTGGCCAGCAGAATGCCGATCGTGCTCGGATTCGTGACCCCTGACTGCGCCGTAACGGTTACGTCTTGGAAAGTCTTGTTCGAAGAGTTCGTCAGGTCGAACA
>JAJYJL010000122.1:7515-11543 GCA_021789565.1 Acidobacteriota bacterium | reverse complement strand
GATCTTATAAGGCCGAGCAAATGATTGCGCTTGCCGACTCACTCGATTCTATTCGGCGGCAATTGACAAACCAATACCTGATCGGGTATACGCCAACCGACAGCAATCTCGATGGGACCTACCGCAAGATCCGGGTCGTCGCCAACCGCAAGGGCATAGTCATCCGCTACAAACCGGGGTACTTTGCCACCAGCGGTCAGTAAGCGGGACTTGTTAGCCAGCTTCGTTCAACAATCCCCATATCCAAGTACACCAACAACTGATCTCACTGGTGTTTCTTGAGATTTGGCTTCCCGTCCTCCGAGGACCTACGATTTTGAAAATCCCCCCAGAGCTTGCCTTGAAACGCTGACTGGCAGATAATTAGAAATCTGTAACGCCCGCCTATTTCTGCATTTGTTCTGTGGCCGGAGAAACAACCTGCAACGGGCGTTGTTTGTCTTTGCAAGAGGTCAATGGGCCGGAATGTAAGTACAATCAACGGCATGGAAGCTGTGATTTTGGCAGGAGGGCGAGGCACTCGGCTGAGAAAGGCAATTCCCGGTCTTCCCAAGAGCCTGGCTCCGATCGGCGGGCACCCTTTTTTGAGCTATTTGCTGGGCTGGCTCCGCGGCCAAGGGGTCACTGACATCATCCTGGCTGTGGGCCACCGGAGGGAGGACATCGCGCGCCACTACGCCAGGCACAAACCCCCGGGAATGCGCCTGAGACATTCGGCTGAAACCATACCCCTTGGCACAGGAGGGGCTCTCCGGAATCTACGTTCGATGTTGAGCGGCGAAGAGTTTTTCGTACTGAACGGGGACTCGATATTCGACGTCGACTTGCGGCAAATGCTCTCTTTCCATCGCAGACATCGGTCAGCAGCCACTCTTGCCCTCGCCAGCCCGCCGGAGGCAGGACGTTACGGCTCTGTACGGCTGGATAAGCGGGGCCGAATCAAAGCATTCGTTGAGAAACAGGCCGCAGAGCCGCCCAACGAGGGCGGCCGCCTCAAGCTTCCACAATGGGTCAGCGGGGGACTCTACATCATGAACAAGGAGGTGTTCCGCCACATCCCAGGACAGCGCGAGGTATCCCTGGAAAAAGAGGTCTTCCTCCGCCTGATTGGTGGCCCTTTTTACGGATTTCCCTCGAAAGGGTATTTTATTGATATCGGGGTCCCAGAAGATTACCGGAGGGCAAAAGCAGAACTGGTGGAACGATTTACTGCATGTTGATTCGAGCCAAGGTTCCCCTGCGGATTAGCTTTGCCGGAGGGGGTACAGACGTCAAGCAGTTTTTTGAACAGGAAGGTGGATGCGTCCTTAACGCGACGATCGACCGCTACGTCTGGGGAACCCTGCGCAGCCGCGAGGATGGCCAGATCAACATCGAATCGGGTGACCTCGGCTATGTCGTCAATTATGACACCCAAACCGATCCCGTTTACGACGGTAAGCTCGATTTGGTGAAGGCAGGAATTCAGAGTCTGGGTGGCCACGGCTCCGCCGGTTTCGACCTCTTCCTTCACAGTGAGGCGCCCCCAGGCTCAGGGCTAGGCTCCTCCTCCACTCTGATGGTGTGCCTGGTGGGTCTCATGAAGGAATTCCTCAGCCTACCCATGACAGACTACGAGACGGCGCGCGCTGCGTACCGGATCGAACGTGAGGAACTCCAAATCAACGGCGGCCTGCAGGATCAATATGCCGCCACCTTCGGCGGATTCAACTTTATGGAATTCGAAAAGGACCGCGTCATTGTTAACCCGCTGAGAGTCAAGCAGGAGGTGATCAACGAGCTAGAACACAACCTTCTGCTCTGCTACACGGGTTCAACGCGCATGTCTGACGGGATCATCAAGGACCAGGTAGGCCGCTACGAAAACCGCGTTGGCGACACTCTTCACGGGCTCATGCGCCAGAAACAACTCGCCGTCGAAATGAAGAATGCCCTTCTGCGACGGCGGCTGAACGATTTCGGCGAACTACTGGATGAAGCCTGGCAATCCAAGAAGATGCTCTCACCGAAAATTAGCAACCCAAGGATCGATGAAATGTACGAATCCGCCCGAAAGGCCGGCGCCATCGGAGGAAAGGTAACGGGTGCGGGAGGCGGCGGCTATATGCTTTTTTATTGCCGTTTCGAACGCAAACACCGCGTGGCTGAAGCCATGTCCAAACTGGGGGGGATCCCCACTGGTTTCGCATTCGACTTTAACGGCCTGCAGACCTGGAGGATTGGCAGCAACTCGGCCCCGATATGATTTTTATATTTTTGCGTGCAGGTATCAATCGATTCAACGGTAAAGAGGAGGCGTGTTCTGCACAGGGCAGTATTTCTCGATCGTGACGGGGTCATCATTCGGAAAGCACCGGAAAACCACTACATCACTGCATGGGAACAGGTGGAGTTTCTCCCCGGAGTAGGCGAGGCGTTGCGGCAACTGAAACGGAACGGCTTTCTGCTGGTTGTCGTAACCAACCAGAGCGCCATATCCAGAAACGAACTGTCAGTCGACGTCCTGGAGTCGATCCACGAGAAGATGCTTCATCATCTAGCTCAGGAAAGGGTCACGATTGACGCGATCTATTATTGTCCACATGACCGAACCGGGGATTGCCAATGCCGGAAACCCCGCCCAAGGATGCTGCTGCAGGCTGCTGAAGAGCACGGGATCGACCTCCAGCAATCCTGGATGGTGGGAGACGCGGCAAGCGACATCGAGGCGGGCCATGCGGCAGGTTGTAGAACAGTCTGGCTGCGTCCGGCGAATTTTGATGGTAAGAGTCCACCCCCGGCTGAGTTCAGCACAAGCTCTATTCAGGAAGCGGCAGCCTGGATATTAGATGCGGGCTTCTCATGAAGAAAGGTGTGGCGGCAAGAGTGTTTTGAGATTGCTCTTTGCCGTGTGCGCGGTGTGTTGCTCGCCTGATTCAGGCATCATGCGAATTGCCTATCTGACAGCCCGGTATCCGTTCCCGCCGATCGGGGGCGATAGGATGCGTGTCTACTACACGTTGCGCCACCTTCTTCGCTCTCATAAAGTCACTCTCTACACGCTGGTTTCTACGCCAAAGGCGCATTGGCGAAGCCACCACCCTGACCTTCCGGGTCTTGAGCAAAAGACCTTTCAAATAGCAAAGTCTGCATTTGCCCGGAACAGCGCGACTGGGTTATTCTCGCATCTTCCTTTGCAGGTAAGGCTTTACCAATGTCCTGAACTTGTTCAAGAGCTGGACTCGGACATCCGGAGCGGTGCTTTTGATTTGTTATTTGTTCATTTGATCAGAATGGCAGAGTATGCTCGTCCCTATAGCCACCTTCCGCGTATCCTGGATATGGCGGATTCGATCTACCAGCACTATGCACGGATGCGCAAAATCTGGTGGAGCCCGTGGTGGCTAGGCGCCCGGATGGATCGGAGCAGGGTTCGCCGCTATGAAGCAGAGGTTCCCTGCCGGTTTAACAACGTACTGATCCACACGGAGGAAGATCTCGAGTGGGTGCAGAAGCAGTCTGGCGCCACTAACTTAACTCAGTCCTTGATGGGTGTGGACGCAGAGGAATTTGCGTTCCAAGATGGACCGTACAAACCCCGCCGTATCGTTTATTGCGGTAAGCTGGATTACCTGCCGAACGCCGATGCGGCCCTATATTTTGCGAACCAAATTTTCCCGCTCGTCCGCCGCCGCCTGCCCGATGCTCAATTTTCTGTGGTAGGACTCAACCCTCCAAAGTCTGTACGCAACCTGGCAAAAGTCCCGGGTATTGAAGTCCGCGCGAACGTCGCGGATGTTCGCAGGGAGATGTCAAACGCGGCGGTCAGCGTGGACCCGGTACGGTTCGGGGCAGGAATCCAGAACAAAATTCTGCAGTCACTCTCGATGGGGATCCCTGTGGTGGCGACTCTGTTTGCAGCCAAGCCTTTTGGGGAACCTGCAAACTCTCCCCTGCTTGCCGCGGAAAGTCCCCAGGATTTCGCCGACCAGGTTGTCAGGATCCTCGAGAGCCCACAGTACCGCATGCAACTGGCACTTGCAGGCCGG
>JAJYJL010000122.1:0-7505 GCA_021789565.1 Acidobacteriota bacterium | reverse complement strand
GAAGCGTTTTCAATGGGCCCAGGTTCTGGCACCGCTGGATCGAATTCTGGACGGTCTCGCAGAGAAGCGGTTTTAACGACAACGATGTTAAAACGACAGATTAGAAACTCACAGTTGATGCTTTGGGCCAGCGACATGGTCGCTATTCTGCTCTCCGTCCAGGTCGCAATCTCACTGGGTACGGGGCAGCACCTTCTGCTGACCCACGGCTTCAAGAGTATTGCCGTTGGCTACTGCTTTTTTCTCACACTTCTTTTCTACATTACAGATCTCTACAACCTGCGCCGTGACCAGCATAGTGACGAAACGGCCAGTCTGGTTGTGCTGGACGCCGCGATCGCCGCCGCATTCCTAACACTCAGCTTCTACTTTTATCCCCGGTGGAGCTTGGGAAGAAGCTTCTTTGTAAGCCTCTTTCTCGGAACTCCCGGGCTGGTTATTTCGGGACGCCTCTTATGGTCCCACCTTCACGGGGCGCTAACGCATCCTTCCACGGTGGCAGTATTGGGGGACGGGCCTGGAGTGGAGGAATTGCGGAAGACCGCAAGCGAGCAAAAGCTGAAGGTCGTCAATCTGCCCATGAAAGGGAACAATTCCTTGTCCGCCGAGAATCCGAACAAGCCCATTCCCTCCGAAAACACGGCAGGCGGTTTCCAGAATGCCATAATGACTTTGCGTCCGGATATCATCGTGCTGGGACCTTCTGTTTCCCTCGATCCCAGTACAGCCCGGGCACTGATTGATGCTCGATTCTCCGGGGTCACGGTGCTCGACTTTCCAACAACGTTTCAGATGCTCAGTGGGAAATTGCCGCTGGACCATATGGATGGCCAATGGTTTCTGAGCGCTCAGGGATTTCAGTTCTTCGAAAGTAATATCGCGGTCAGGTTGAAGCGGCTGCTTGACCTGGGCTTGGCCTTTGCTCTCCTCCTTGTAACGTCTCCCCTGCTGCCGCTCATCGCTCTAGGCATCAAACTCTCATCGAGAGGCCCGGCCCTGTACATCCAGGAACGGGTTGGCCTGAACAGCCAGATCTTCCGCCTTTTTAAGTTCCGCACAATGTCCGTGGGCGCCGACACGGAAGGGCCGTGGACACTGAAAAATGATCCTCGTGTGTTCCCTTTCGGACGCTTATTGAGATTAACGAGGCTTGATGAACTCCCTCAGCTCATCAATGTGCTGAAGGGCGATATGAGTTTCGTCGGTCCGCGGCCCGAAAGCCTTGTTCTGGTCAAACTGTACGAAAGCGCGATCCCGTATTACAACCTCCGCAGCACCGTTCGCCCCGGCCTGACCGGATGGGCGCAAATCAATTATCCATATGGGTCTTCGGTGCAGGATGCAGTGGAAAAATTGAAGTACGATTTGCACTATATTCAACATCTCTCATTGTTGTTTGACGTTCAGATCGTTTTGCGAACTTTCCGGACAGTTTTAGGCCGCCAAGGCAGCCAGTAAGAACGCAAAACCGTGCGGCTTGCAAGCGGGACACGCCGCTATGCGCAAGAAACGCGAGAGAAGCTTGCCAAATTCGAAGGTGGGGCGTAGGATTTTTCGTGAGCTTTCCGGGAACGCTTCGAGCCAAGCCACACGGATCCCGGACATGGGCGGGCGTTCCTCTCAGAATTCACAAACATTTGGGGTGAACAAATCCGCCTGTAACATGACCCGGCTCGTGGAAATTTAGAAGTGTTGAAAAATGACTGCTCACATCCAACCATGGGAAAGAATCATTTGGACGGAATGCTCTGATGACAAGAAAGCTTGAAGTTATTTTGGCTCTCATTCTGATCGGAAGCTCGCTCGCCTTCGGGGGGGTCCAGCCCATTGGATATTCCCTGGCCGAAATATTTGTATTCCTCACTGTAATCCTATTCTTGTGGAGCCAGAAGCGTCATGGCCGAATCAATCTGTCCTTGCCGGTCTGGCCTCTCCTATTTGTGCTGTGGGTAGGGCTCCAACTGCTTCCACTGCCGGGATCATTTCTGGCCGTTGTGTCGCCGGCGCACCGTCTGACACCGGCGTGGCTGGCGGCTATCGGAAGTTCCTGGGGCACCCTCAGTATTTATCCTGATGCGACCCTTTTGGGCTTTTTCAAGGTTCTTGCTTATCTGGGCGTTTTTGTTCTGGCCCTCCAACTGTTTGACTCCGGCCGGCGAAAAAGCATTCTTGTGGTGGCGTTAATTGTTTTGGGCTGTTTTGAGGCGGGCTACGGAATTCTCCAGTATCTGCTGAACTGGAACAAGATTTTTGGCGTGACAGACCCATACGGTCGATGGGTCGCAATCGGCACTTATATCAACCGCAATCACTTCGCGGGATTAATTGAACTGACATTTCCCTTTGCCTTCGCATCAGCGTTCTACACCTATCAACTCTGGTCGGACCCGCAGCATCGCTTTGCTTCGACACGGTCCGGGCCCGGCAGCGAAGGCTCCATCGGATTCAAAATCGTTTTTTATCTGTTTCTGGTTGTGATGATGGTGGTCGGCGTCGTCTTTTCCATTTCCCGTGGCGGTATCATCGCTGTATCTTTCACACTGATTACTCTATCGGTCCTGGCATTTCTCAAGGTCCGCCGCAAGAGTTGGGGATTGGTCATCGTGGGCCTTGCCACCGTAGCGGTGGGTTTCAGCCTCTGGATCGGAATCGGAACTGTGGTGCATCGATTTGTGAATATAAATCAGTCAGAGTATTCGGGCACTCTACGACGAGCCAGGATATGGGACAATACAACGCAACTTTTTAGGAAGAATCCTATCTTGGGCACGGGGCTGGGGACGTACGGAGAGGCCTTGCGTCCATTCCAGACCTATATGGTCAATTTCCACATCGATCACGCTCATAATGACTATCTGGAGTTCGCCTGCGACACGGGCGTTATCGGCTTCAGCCTCCTTTTCATCCCCATTTTTTATCTTCTGGTCCGGATGGTCATCTCATTTCTCAAGGACCACCGACGCTACCGGAGCGCCATACTTTTAGGTTGTATAGGAGGTACGCTGGGGCTGTTAATCCATAGCCTGATGGATTTCAATTTGCAGATTCCCGCCAACGCGATGATCTTCACTGCGATCCTGGGAATTGGGTACAAAGCGGCGTGCCTTGAACCCCGGAAAGAGGCGCAAGAGCGGGAAGCATCTGCCCGCTAAGAGCAGATGATGGCGACTGGAACCCTCAAAACAACCTGAGACGCATAATCTCCTGCACAATCTCTTCAGGAGGACGACCTCCTGTGGCAATCCTGAATTCTGCCTGCCGATAATAGGGCAGGCGCTCTTCATAAAGCCTGAAGAAGCTTTCCCGGTCTCGAAACAATGGGCGGTTGTCCATCATGGAACAACGTTGCCAGAGCTCTTCGATGGGGCAGTCGAGCCAGACCGTTGCGCCGTGGGTCTGGCGAATAAGGTCAAAATTCGGCTTCTGCACAAAAGTCCCTCCGCCCAGGGCAATGACAGCCGGCGCTTTGCGCGCAACCTCGGCCAGCGCCGCGCGCTCAATCTCGCGAAAAAAAGGCTCGCCGGCCTGTTCGAAAATCTGGCGTATGGTAGTCCCTTGCCCGGCTTCGATAACCATATCCAGGTCAACAAAGGGCCATCCCATTTGTTGCGCGAGAATCATGCCGACGGAGGACTTGCCGGCTCCCATGAACCCGACGAGGTAAATCAGTTTTTGCCGGTGGTTATTCATTGCATTAGATCAGCGTCTCTCGGTCCAATTATAGGAGGGTGCTCGTTTATTCCGCAACCGCAGGCAGTCCATGCCCGCTCAAGCATTCACATGGAGATGAGAGCTGATAAAGAGAGTTGCAGGAAGATCAGTAAGTGAAACTGCTCTTGACGCAAAAGCCAGGCGAGACCCAAGTGAACCGAGGCAGCCGATTATTGCTGGCGCACGTGGATGGTGCCGCTAAAAGACGTAACCTCCAACGTCGCTTGTCCGCTGCCTTGAGTCCCAAAAATGCTGTTCCCAGGAGGAAGGAACGACCGTGAAGGTCCCCGCCGTACCACCGGAAACTGGTTATCTAACTTTCCGCGAACCGTCTTGGCATCAAGCTCAAATGAGGCGTTCGAAGGGCAAACGACTGTGATGTCGCCGCTATAGTCCGAGAGAACGTAATCGCCTCCGGAAGCAAAGTCGCCCTCGTACACGATGGTGCCCGAAGTCGTTGTGCCCCGCAGCCGGGAACTTGTCGGGTTCACAAAATTGAGATTGCCGTTGATCGAATACGCTTCAACGCGGCCCGCGGGACGGATGACCTCAATGTTGCCTCCCACCGAGCGAATTGACAAATGCCCGCCCGAATCGGCAACTGAAATGTTCCCTCCAAGCGAGTCGACTGAGGTATCTCCCTTCACCGAATTGATTTTCACGATTCCCTGAGGGTCGTGGATTTCCAGGCTGGCTCCCGTCGGAACCTGCACCACGTAATCTACAACGGGATTCAGGCTCGGTGCGGAGCGGTCAACAAGGTACGTTGTAAACCGGATCTTGCCTGCAGGCCCCTGCACCGGAATCTGTTCGGTGTCGACCGCAACCTGGGGCGATACGATCGTGTAAGCCACATGGACTTGTAAACGGTCCCATCCTCTCACCAGAACCTTGCCCGCCAGATTGGAGATACTCACCCTCGGGCTCGCAGTCGTCGCAATGTTCTTTTCCGTTTGCCCGGTGCTTTGCGCCATCAGCAGCCCCGCAGGAATCAGCAACAACACCCCCACGGCTCGCACTCCAACCTTCATGCGGCTATTTTTCAATCTCAGCACGGCGTTAACTTCCTTCCCCCTTGATCACCGACCGCCATATTCCAATGCAGAAGTCAGGACTTCCGCCTTCTGGGCGTAAGCCTGCATCAAGTACTCGCGCACAAGCATATTGTGCGGCTGCTTCTGGAGCGAATCAAGGCACTCCTGAATCGAATTGTCGAGTGAAGCCAATCCAGCCTGGTAAATCTGTTTTGCAGAAGGATCCAATAACGATTCACGAGCCTTGTAGTTTGCTTCCATTGCCTGCACAGTATGCACAAGATTAGACTGTACACCCATCAAGCCAACCGGGGCGACACTCGCGGTCGCTGGAGTTTGAACGCGATTCTGACTTCCATTCCTCTGGATATCGCCTTTAAAAACCATGATAATCGCAAGCATCAGAGCAAAAGCCAGGGCCGCGGCAGGGGCTGTACTCGGCACAAACCAGGCTGATGCACTCCACCTTTTCCAGAAGCTTTCTTGCTTGCGGAAGTAGCCCTCCTCGGCCAGAGTCGTCCGAATATTGTTCCAAACGCGGGGTGAAGGAGATTCCAGCGGCCAATCTTTCGCTGCAGAATGAATTAATTCAAGGTCTTCAACAAGCAAGCGGCAAGACGAGCACTGTTCAAGGTGCTTGCTGGCGTCCGCACTCCCTTCGCCCTCCAGATACGCTGCCAGATTCGCGTCAAATTCCTGGCATCCGAAGCTTCCGCTTTGGTTTTGTCTTTCTTCTCCCATGGTCTTACTGCTCCTCCCTCGCCTCTCGGGCAGCGTGCGCAGGAGAATTTCTTCCCTGTCGGCTTTGATGCTGCTGGAACCACTCGCGTAGCTTCAGGCGGGCTTTGTGCAGTTGCGATTTCGAATTCCCGATGGAGCAATTCATGATTTCAGCGATCTCGTTATGTTCATAACCTTCCACATCGTGCAAGATGAAGACGGTCCGGTAACCTGGGGGAAGTTCTGCAATGGCCCGGTTAAGCCCGATGCGGTCAATCGACCCGACCAGGCGCCGATCATCGTCACCGTAATCCCGTTTGATCGGTTCACCTTGCGAATTCTCCGTTTCATCCAGCGAGATCTGATTTAGACCTTTCTTTCTAAGGTGCATCAGCACCACATTGACCGCCAGTCGATGCAGCCAGGTCGAAAATGCAGCCTCGCCCCGGAATGTCGAGATCTTTCGAAAAAGCTGCAAAAACGCTTCTTGCGTAAGATCTTCCGCTTCCGTCGGATTGCCGATCATGCGAAGGCATAAGGAAAAAACACGCCTCTTGTGGGCTTCAAAAAGCGCCGCGAAGGCCTCTTCGTCACCCTGTTGGGCACGGGCAATCAACAGAGTCTCTGTAGCGGTCGCAGATGCCGCCGTTTTCTGTGGACTCAACGGTTCACACTCGGTACCGCACCTAGACTCGATTTTATGATGCGGCCACTAAAGTTGGAGTTGTCTCTAAAACGCAGTGTTTTGAAGGGCTCAAGGGCTTGCTCATTAGCCCCAAAAACAGCGGCTAAAAACCCCATTCGTCCTCCATTTACTGGCTGGCCGGAACTTCCACCACTGCTTTGCCAATCCCCACGTTTCCGGCCATATCGTAGGCTCGCAAGGTAATAACATGTTCGCCCGGCGTCAGGTGGGCTGCCTTAACAGTAAAGGTCTCGGTACGCGAGTCGATGATCCCGTCGTCCGAGTTGATCTCCTGCCAGTCATTTTGGCCCACTGAACTCTGGGCGTTGTGAAGTGGCGATGTTGTATCCTCAACACGGAACTGGACAACCGCACGATTTCCCTTCACTTCACTGTGTTCCACGCTGACCGTTGGCGGGGTATTGTCAATCCAAAACGGGCTGCTCATCATCTGATCTTTCCGGGC
Organism: Acidobacteriota bacterium; assembly: GCA_021789565.1. The sequence goes on along the minus strand of JAJYJL010000122.1, from coordinate 889 downwards.
CATTGCAGGCGAGTTGGAAAGTGCATCCGATGCAACAAGCATCGCCGTATATTGACCGTCGGCCAGGGTGGAAGGTTTGATTGTGTAGCTCGTTGATTTGATCTTATCCTTCAGCAGGTGCCATCTTGTTTCATCAGTAGACTTGAGGTAGAGGGAATACTCCAGCGTGTCGCCATTCGGGTCCGATGCCTTCCATGAAAGGGTTACGGGATTCTTGGTGGCAGAAGAGACCGCAGGAACCGGGTCCGCATAGGTGATCTGCGGGGTTGCGGTGACCGTGACGCTGGCGGCAGAAACAACTGCGGCCGACGTGTCACTGTGCGTGCTTGTTCGTTCGCCCGCGTTGCTGACGTTGAACGATTCGATTTCAGGCGGGAGATTCTGGTTCAAGAAGGCGACTGAAACCTCGTCCAGAGCAGGCCGGGCGGACTCCGCCCCTCGAAGGACGGCTTTCCACTGGATGTAACGAGCAGGTGGGCTAGTGATCTGGCTTCCATCCCGGTCGCGATAGGGACCGGCCCAGTTGCTCCAGGTCTGATCGGGCCGCTTGAAATTGCCGCTCCGCGTGTAGAACTCAATCGAGCTTCCAGAAGGCGTATTGCCCCTCCAGCTAATGACGCCCCAGCGTGAGATGAATTTTGTATCGTTTACCCGTGATTCATACGTCCCTTCGCGCTCAGACGAGGCGCCCATACGGAAAAGCTTGGCCACGTTGCTGGTGGCAATGTACAGGTTGCTTCCCTCGAGCATCAGGCGCGTGGCCACCGATTCATGCGTCTCGGTCAAAAGGGTCAAGTTCTCTCCGAACTGCGTCGGGTCCAGCTCAAAAATCTGTCCGTTCGAGTCTGTTGAAAAAAGGATCTTTTCCCCCCGCATCGCCAGGCCGTAG
>JAJYJL010000121.1 GCA_021789565.1 Acidobacteriota bacterium | reverse complement strand
CAACGTGGGTGGATAGCAGTAGGTATCCATCTCACTCGGAATCATCCCGCTGTCGCAAAAGTCTTTGTAGCGGTCGATGGCGTTCCGCATGGTCCTGAGGTCCTCCTGCAGTTCCTGTTCCTTTTCCCGCCGGACCACCATGCTGGCCAAGGGAAGAGCGATGGTTGTAAGTACCAGCATAATCGTCATGGTGGCGACCATTTCCACCAGAGTGAAACCGCGGCCGGCTGGCCGCGTTCTTACCCGATTTCTGACCAAACGGATCATTACCGTTGCGGTAGCCTTCCCGGAGAAGGAGGCGCGGGTTCGGGAGTCGCTGGGGGGGGTCCAGGGGGTACAGCAGAGGCTGGAGTTGAATTGTTTGAAACAGGCTGCGCCGGCGCCTGAGTCGCTGCGGATTCCACAGAAGAATCCGGCAGCCGAACAACCCGCGGAGTCAGCATAATCAGCACATCCGTTCGCACCTTTTCGTGTTTTGTATCACTGAAGAAATACTTCAGCCCCGGAATACTGCCAAGTCCAGGCACGCCCGAAACCGTGGTCGTGTCCGTCGTCTGAAGCAAACCACCCAGCACACTGGTTTCTCCTTCTTCCAAACGAATATCGTGCTCAATTTGACGCTGGCCAAACGTCGGTTCATTCACGCCGGCGATGCTGATTGAGGGCTGCACTGATGAGATCTCAATTTTCGCGTGGATAGCGATTTCCCCGTCGGGCAGCAGGTGCGGCGTAAGGTCCACATTGACACCGACGTCCTGAAACTGGAACTGCGTGCTCGCAATCAGTCCCCCGAAGCCGCCAGCCTGGCCGGTTGCGGACCCTACGCCAAGCGATGGCAGAAAGCTGCCTGTGGCGTAAGGCACGCGGCTCCCAATTCGCAGCGTAGCGGTATCACCATCAGTCACGCGAACTTCAGGATTCTGCATGATGTGCGTGGACGAGTCATTCAGGATGGCGTTCGCTATGGCGCTGGGCACAACCAGTCAAAAATCATTTGTCCCCAGGTGTCCGGCCAGGGTGGCCGCGCTCGCAGGGTTGTACACCGCCGCCCCCTGCAACCCGGTCGTAATGGAACTTGCTGAAGCGATGGTCGCAGGCGTCAGGCCCAGTTCCCTCACGCGGTCGGCATCGGCTTCCAGGACGGTAACGTCAATCATGATCTCGGCCTTGCCGTGATCAAGATCGTGAATCAAAGCAACGGCCTGCTTAACTCTTTCAGGCGTATCGCGAATGATGATGGCGTTGGCGTCTGGATTGTCAATAATCTTCTGAATGCCCAGAATTTGCTTCAGCGCTGTCGTAATCGCCGTGCGGTCAGCAGGCTTCAGGGAATTATCCAGGTAAACCGTCCTCAGCACTTCCGTCTGGTAATCCCGGCGGTTGGCAGGGTTATCAGGAACAACCAGAATGGTGTTCGAAGTAACCACTCTCCAGAAAGTGTGGGTCTGCAACGAGAGAATGTGCAACGCATTCTCAATCGTCACATTGTTCAGGTCCAGAGAAACCGGCTGGACTTGAAAATCAGATGTGAAGGCCACATTCAATCCCGCAAGCTTGCAGAGCGTCTCGTAAACCCGCTTGCTGTCAGCGCTGATCCGGAAATGGGTTAAGGGTTCCTGCGGAAAAGGTTTTAGTTCGGGGGCTGCAGTCTCGGGCTGCCGTTCCGTGGCCTTGATGGCTGCCTGCAGGCCCTTTTCCCGCGCCTGTTTGGCGGCGACTTCATTGGCCAGCAGTTTGGTCAGTTCCTGTTTTGCAGCCTGATTGCTCGGGTCAATGCTGGTGGATTTCTGGAACTCCCCAATCGCCTCCGGCACTCGCTGCTCGTGCAGGAACTCTTTGCCTTGTTCCAGGTGAAACATTGAGGCCTGGCTCCGCGCGTGGCGTTCCAGAAGCTGATACTCAGCGTTCTCGGGTTGCGTCTGGACCGCCTTCTGGTAGTTGATCAGCGCGGTGTCCCAGTCCTTCCGGAACTCCGCCTTGCGGCCCCGCTGGAGGTAAACATTGCCGGGAGCACATGCTGTAAAAAACAGCAACCCCGCCAGCGCCGCCACCTCCCAAACACGCCGCTTCATAATCCAGCATTTCCCCATAGGGCAACATCAAAATACGTAGAGTCTATTATCGGCGAAGAAGTTGCCCGAAAGCAAGGGAACAGATGCCTTTCCAGGGCCTTGTATGTAGCCTATCGAAGGAATTAACTAGTTGAGAAACAGGATGTGCTAAAATACACCTTCGGGTTCACGAGTACGAAGAGGAGGGCGAAGATGGGTAAGTTATTGCGCTGTCGGGACTTGGGCACTAATTGTCCCAAGGAAATCCGGGCCGAGAACGAAGAAGAACTGCTAAGACTGGCCGCCGAACACGCCGAAAAGGACCACGGAATCAGCACGGCCTTCATTCCTCCCTCGATGCTGCAAACGGTCAAAGACGCCATTAAGGACGAGTAAGAGCAATCAGCCGCCAATCCAGGCATTTTGTGCCGGGCACCCCCTTTTCTCGATTACGCTCAAGCAGATAACACCCTGGGGAGCCGCTCTGTAATCGCAAATTCCGGCAGAAAGGGAAAGCCCCTGCCGGATGCTGGCAGGGGCTCGATTCCCACCACGCTGCTACTGCACCTAAGGTTCGGTGCAGCTCATATCATTATTGGCCCGGAGCTGGTTCGGTAGCTGCCTTCTTGCCTTTCTTCCCTTTCTTCTTCTTGGCAGCCTTTTTCTTGGCGGCGTGCTTTTTCTTCGCCGCTTTCTTCGCAGGAGCGGTTTGAGCGGCCCCTTCGGCCTGGGCTTCCTGAGCGAATACGGGCATGGACAGGGATACAGCAACCACCATCGCAGCCAACAGTGTCAAAAGCTTTTTCATACTTGGAGGTTCCTCCTTCTTCAAAATTGGGTTGTACGTTGGAGAGTATGAGCACGAGCGGTGCCAAACATAGACGCTCCCTGATGTTCCCAGCAGTGCAATGATTCAAACGGAGTTTTACGCCACCCCCCAACAGGGCCAGGCAAGACTGCTTCGTACTCCGTTACCGCGGTATACGCGTTGGTGCAACCCTGCACCAACCCGTGTAGAGCGGCCGCCTGAAACGGCCTGCAACCGTCCGACTCCCAAGGGGGGAACGGTTTGTCCGTTGTCCGGCAAGACCGCTGGCCGCCGCTCATGCAGTTCCCCATGCCCTTCCTGGTTTTTTGTTACAATCAGCGTCAGCCATGTCCGTCCCATGGGGAACCAGAACTCGCCCGATTTACCGCGCTTTCCGGCCTGAAAAGCGTTTGAACCTGGTTATTTTCTTTGTCACTTCTATTTGCAACGCCAAATGCCGGACTTGTTTCTACTGGGAAGAGCTTAACCAGCGGGGCGACCTGACCCGGAAAGAAATCCAGACACTCTCCGCCACCATGCCGCCCTTCACCGACCTGTGGCTTTCAGGCGGCGAACCCATGTTGCGCCGCGAGCTCGCCGACATTCTTCACCTTTTTTATGAGAACAACGGAATCCGATGGGTAAACCTGCCCACCAACGGCCTGCTGCCGGAACGCACCGCCGAGCAGGTGGCAAAAATCTGCACCGATAACTCAAATCTCCAGCTCGACCTCAACGTGGCCATGGACGGTCTCTGCGAAGTGCAGGATTCCATCCGCGCCGTCCCGGGCAATTTTGAGAAGACGCTGAAGACTCTCGAAGCCCTGCAGCCCTGCCGGGAAAAATTCGCCAACCTGCGGGTGAACATCAACACGGTGATCTGCGCGGAGAATTTTGACAGCGTGCTGGAAATCGGCCGGTTCGTCCGGCAGAACTGCCGCGTGGACGGCCACTACTTCAACATCATCCGCGGCAGCGCCAGGGACCCGTCGCTCAAACAAATTCCCGTGGAGCGGCTGCCGGCGCTCTACAACGAAGTCAGAAAGATTTACGCCTACTACGCGCGCATCGCCACGCGGCATTCCGGCGGAGTCGCCAGCCGGATCGGCCGTGCGTATTACGAGGGTGTACTCGCTTTCCACAACAAGGTTCAACTTGAAAACCTGGAGTCGCCACACGCCTGGCCCATGCCCTGCACCGCCAGCGAAACTTCCATCGTCATTGACTACAACGGCGACGTGCGCGCCTGCGAACTGCGCGGCAAACTGGGCAGCCTGCGCGACTTTGACTGCGACTTCCAGAAGTTCTGGCAGGCTGAAGCGCGCCGGCACGAACCGGCCGCCATCGTTCGCGACCAGTGCTGGTGCACGCACGTCTGCTTTATTCATGACAGCCTGCGCCACTCCCCCAAGGCGCTGCTGTATGACGTTCCCCTCAGCTACCTGCAATCAAAACTGTCGCAAGTTTCAAACGGCCGTGAAACCGGCCATAAGCGTTGATCCCTGGTGCAGGTGCAGGCGAAGCATCCCGCCCGTGCTACAATCCGGCCATCGATGAACGGAGAACCATCAACACTTCCCGTCGCGGAGCCGCCGGGCGCCCTGCCGTCCGCCATGCACCTCCGCTATCTGGCGCTGCTGCGTTCCAACCGCAATTTCCGCCGCCTGTGGCTGGCCCAACTGGTCAGCGAAATGGGCGACTGGTTTTACGCCCTGGCGATTTACGATCTGCTGCTGGTGAGAACGCAACACGGCGGAGCGGTCGCATGGGCAATTATCATCCAGACGCTCCCCTGGCCTTTTATGACCCCGCTTGCCGGATACGTCGCGGACCGCTTCCGGCGCCGCACGTTGATGATCGCCGCGGACCTCTTTCGTGGTTTCATTGTGCTGGGCATGCTGTTCCCATCCGTCTTGGCGGATGTGAGCCTGATCTATCTTCTGCTGGGTGCGGAGGTCATTTTTTCCTCCGTGTTTGAGCCGGCCCGCAGCGCCCTTCTCCCTAACGTGGTTTCAGGCGATGAACTCCTTCCCGCCAATGCCCTTGCGTCCTCCACCTGGGCGGTCGCGCTGGCTATGGGCGCGGCGCTCGGCGGAGCGATGACGGCCTTGATGGGGCGCAATGTCGCGTTTGTTACAAACTCGCTCTCATTTTTCGTCTCGGCATTTCTGATCTTCCGGATCCACGTCCACGAACCGCATGCGGCGCCCATGCGCAAACTGGCAGACAGCATTTCTGAAGCGGCAGACAGCGTGCGCGAGGGCATTGCTTACTTGCGCCAGAACGGAAAAATTCTGACGCTCGTCCTGGCCAAGACGGGAATCGGGTTCCTGGGCGGATCGCTACTGCTGCTGGTGATTTTCGGCGAGAGGATTTTCCCCGTTGCCGGCCAGGGGGCGCTCGCCGTGGGCCTGCTCTATGCGTCGCGCGGCGTCGGCTCCGCGATTGGACCGCTGATTGGCGACCGGCTGGCCGGGGGCTTCCAGGACCGCATGTGGCGCAGCATCGGAATCAGCTTTTTTGTGATTGCTGTGGCCTACATAGCTTTCAGCCAGGCGCCTGGCCTGTTGCTGGCGATCGTGTGCATCCTGATCGGTCACATGGGCGGCAGCAACATCTGGGTGATGTCCACTTCCCTGCTCCAGTTGAATACTCCGGACAAGGTGCGGGGCCGTGTCTTCTCGCTCGATTTCGGACTCTTCATGCTGATGATTGCCGTTTCCAACTACGTCATGGGACGGGGTCTGGACTCTTGGGGACTCTCGGCGCGCCAGCTTGCAGCCGGCCTCGGATTCGTTATGATGGTTCCAGGGGCGCTTTGGATGCTGGCGCTGCGGCGACTGCCCAGCCACTCCGGCTGAATGACCTTTCCAATACGCGGCGCGGCGAAGATTGCAATATGCCAGGCCATCGCTTTGTTGCAGACCGCATGATCGGACGCCTGGCGCGCATGTTGCGCCTGCTGGGATACGACACTCTTTATCAGCCTGAACTCAAGCCGGCGGGGCTTTCGGAACTCGCCCGGCGCGAGGACCGCATCATCATGACGCGCGGCGATACACGCCTGCGGTTTCCAGGCGCAGCCAATGTCTTCAGCATCAGAAGCGAATATCCGCCTGAACAGTTGAAGGAAGTCATTGCCAGGTTTTCTCTCGATCCCAAATCTGGATTGTGGACCCGCTGCACGGTCTGCAACGGTCCCATTTCATCCGTGGCAAAGGAAGAAATCAAAGATCTGGTGAAGCCAAAAGTGTACGAGCTTTACTCAGAGTTCTACCGCTGCGCCGGCTGCGGGCGCGTCTACTGGCACGGGTCGCACGTGGAGCGAATTCTGAAGAACCTGACGGCCGTCCTGGGCAAGGAACTCTAACCGGACGTTTGCGGGGCAGTGCCACATTGAACAGAAATCCCGGGTTTGGATTTGCGTTTTTTTATGATGTGAAAGATACGATGCCTAGATGCGGTCCCGCCATCAACCTTGCCCCTTCTGACAGCTCCGGCCGTGTTCAGTGAGTCAGCAATTGACCACGCCCTAGCCTGCTATTCCCAAGGAAAGCAGTGCGCCGGAAGATTTTTGGATAGGCCCAAACCAGCTGGAGTCTTTGATAAACTCAGAATTCCCCCGTCGGAAACTTGCACAGGAATAGCCCGTTTTCCGCCGTCCAATTGCCTGCCTGAGTGCAAAATATGCTTGATCATCAGCGAGAATTTTCCAAACCGCTTCTGGAACCTTCTTTTGGCGCTCGTAGCATCCACATTCTGAAGGCCAATTCAAACAGTACCGATTGGCAATTCTCATGCTCACAAACCAAATGAGTCGCGGTGTATAGAGGCGTCTGCAACTGACCGAAAGCTGGGCGAATTCCCGGAAAGCTCTTATTAAGGGCCTGGAGGGCTCTGGGAAATCAGCGGGTATTGGTGTGCACGATGCCGGCGGGGATAACCCCGATCTCCTTAAATGAACCTGTCGAAATATGTCGAAATATATGGGCACGGGTACAAACAAAAAGCCAATAGATCCTAATGCCATCCCCGGCTTGGATCCTTCAGGCCAGAAGAAGCTCCACTGCTTTCTCGGTCGTGTTCCCCGGCGCACGTTTCTGCTTGCTAGTCTGGGAGCCGTAGTGAGTTATGTGAGTTGCGGAGGCTCCACAACCAACGGCTTCAGCTCCGGCAGCAATCCTATTGTCGAAGAGAACAAGAAAGCAGGCGACCCTTCATGGAAGCTCACCCATGCGGCGAAGAACCATGAGATTGAGGGCTTCGCTTCGGCCACAAGCGTGAACCGCGGCGATTCAATCAGCTTTTTTGTGAATACGATCGATTCCACTTATACCTTAGCGATCTACCGCATGGGCTGGTACGGAGGGGCGGGCGCAAGACTGGTATCCGCACCAGTGACTCTTAATGGTATCCAGCAGCCGCTTCCGACCCCGGCAGCGAACACGAATTTGATTGAGTGTCAATGGGAGAGCAACTATCAGGTGCCAGTACCCGGCAGCAGTGATCCGACGGATTGGGCCAGTGGATTCTACCTCGCCAAACTGACGGCGCAGACGAGCGGGACGCAGGCCTACATCGTTTTCGTTGTGCGGGACGATGGGCGCCAATCGAATCTGCTTTTCAATTCGAGCGTCAACACTTATCAGGCCTACAACCCCTGGGGAGGATTTTCCCTTTACACAATCCCACGGGCCTACGAAGTGTCTTTCAACCGCCCCTATCAGACTTGGTATGGAAGTCAGGATTTCCTGGAGTTCGAGTTCAACATGGTCCGCTTTCTGGAACGAGAAGGCTATGACGTCACGTATTGCACTGACGTGGACACCCATGAAAACGGTGGCACTCTTATTCCCGCCCATCAGGGATTTTTCTTGGCCGGGCACGGTGAGTATTGGACATGGCAGATGCGAGATAATGTAGAAGGAGCCAGGGGCAAGGGCGTGAACCTGGCATTCTTCGGCTCCAACACTTCATACTGGCAAATCCGATATGCGCCCAGCAGCATCACCGGAGACAAGGACCGAACAATCATTTGTTACAAGTACGAGGCCACGACGCTCGATCCCTATGCGCTCGACGGCGACCCGAGCAATGATTACCTGATTACCACTCAGTTCCGGCTGCCTCCCGTCAACCGCCCTGAGGACCAGATGTGTGGTGCCATGTACAACGAACCCATTGGGGCCGGGCCGATAAACGCCGACGTTATAGTGACAGACGCTTCGAACTGGGTCTTTCAGGGCGCAAACGTGCAAAACGGAACCGATCTCCCCGGGCTGCTCGGTTCCGAAGTGGATGAAATGTTTGCCAACGCTCCCCCAGGGGTAGCCAGTATTGCTCACTCTCCTTACACTGATCTCGCCAACGGGCAGACTCTGTATGCCGACATGACGGTTTATACGGCGTCCTCGGGCAGCACGGTTTTTGACGCCGGCACGAAGTGGTGGAATTGGGGCCTCGACTCCTTTACGCCCGGGGCCCTCCACCCTGATCTGACAAATCCTGTTGTTCAACAGGCTACCATGAATATTTTGAAAAGGTTCGGCGCTGTTCCCGGGACGCCGTAAACACTCCTGACAACCCGGCTCAGCCTTCGTCTCGAGTACACCTCTGCTCCTGTGATCAAATTGATCGACGGTTAATCAGCGGCGCCCGATCCGTATACGCGCTGCCTCGAGTGCGGGCTTGGATCTGGCCAAGCGCTTCTTAGAATGCCAGCGACAGACACTTTGTTCCGTTCGCCGGTGACCGAATGCGAGGTCCGGATCAATCTGCTGGCCGACGCGCCTGCTGCGGGGGGCGTCTACTGACACGACTCGCGCGTGGAGCGGATATTGAAAAACCTGGCGCTTGTTCTGAGGCGTGAAATCTAACCCGGCATTCCACAAGGCGTGTAATATCTCGCTGATTTGCCGTTATCGCCTGACGGCAACGATAACCCCCGTGGCCCAATACAAGGGTGCAATGGCAAAGCGGCCGTCGCTAACCAGTTGATTGATCAGGGGAGGAATTTTTTCAGCATGACTTTCCGGCCACTTCACCTGGGGGTTAAGGTCGTCAATGATGTAAAATCCGCCGGGTCTGACAACTTTGAGGCAATCTTCAAGCCCCTCGAATTTGCCCGGCATGGCATCGGCGAAAACAAGATCGTAACGTGCTGCCGGCTGGCGCTTCAGGAACTGATGGCCGTCTTCAAGGACAAGCGTCAGGCGGCTGTCATGTCCCAGGAATTCCTTTGCCACCTGCTGATGAGTGGAACTGATATCCACACTGGTCAAAGTTGAGCGGGCGTCCATCCCGGCCAGTATCCATGCGGTCGCCACGCCGGTACCTGTTCCGAGCTCCAACAAGCGGCCGCCGGGCTTTGAAGCGGCAAGCGTGCGCAGCAACGCACCGGTGCGGGCCTCGGAAGCCAGGTCAAATCCCATGGCGTGCGTCCGGGCCTCGATCCCCGCAAGCGCTGCAGGTGGCTGGACCATATCCAGATCATTCAGCCCTTTGATCACTGAGGTCATCCTGCCCATTTTAGACATGGCGAATGAAAACTGCAAAGACCGGCCCGTGGCTTATGCCGCGTCCACCCTGCTCGGTGCGTTGCCCGGCAGTAGCTACCTCCTCAGCGAGTTCAAATGGAAGTAGGGGCCGGCACTGCGACCACCGAAGAAGGCAGTGACTTTTCTTTACACGATGAGCCCAACAACCCGACCGCGAAAGGATTTTGTAACGAATCCAAATGTTGTGATCGGTTCCTTTCGTCTTTCCGCGTCGGAAGGGCTGGTGAGTTATGTTGAGGCACATGGAGAACAGCGAGTTGGACGGGACCCGGTCGACAGGAGAAATGTCCACGTCCTGGATCTCGCCACGGGCAAAGACCAGAAACTGTTTTCAATCCCTGCAAATCTTCTCAATCTTCCTGTAACAGGATTGATCGGCCGGCTCGACGAGAAGAGACCGATAGCGCCGCGCGCAATTCTTGGTTGGCAACGCAGAGTTTGTGCGGTTCTTGAATCGGAAACCGGAAGAGCCCACAGAGCTTATGGGATTCAGGTTTCTGCGTAACCAGTTGTGTTGCTAACTTGCGGATGCCATGACACAACGGGCCGCCACAGGTTGATCGTTTATCCCTCGAAGGGTAAATAAGGGGTGTCACCATAACAAGGCAGAGACCTGCGCAAGCCAGTCCCTTCCGGAAATCGCAGAGCTCAAGGATCACGCTCTGCGCCATCCGTCGAATCCATGCGGACTCTGCGCGAACAACCTCGCGCCTTACGCGCTGGCTATTGTCTTGACGATGGCGTCGCCGTTCTTGAACAACTCCGGCCTGATTTCGGCGCCGATTCCGGGCGCTTCCGGGGCCGTGACGTGCCCGTTGACGGGCTTCGGCACGTTGTTCACAAAGTACGGATACTGGTGCGCCCATTTCCAATAGTTGCTCTCCATGATCAGAAAATTGGGAACAACGGTTGAAACGTGTGCGGCGCATATAAAGAGCAGCGGGCCGCCGCACGTATGGGGCGAAGTGGGAATAGAATAGGCCTCGGCCATGTCGGCGATCTTCTTGGCTTCCGTGGGGCCGCCGCACCAGCAGCAGTCGTACATCGCCACCGAGCAGGCCTTGCGCTCAAAGAAGCGCAGGTATTCGTAGCGGGTCGCAAGCGTCTCGCTCATGTTGAGCGGCACGCTCGTTTTGGCGGCCAGTGCCGCGTAGGTGTCGGCGTTGGTGTTCACCATGACGTCTTCGAGGTACATGATGTTATAAGGCGCAAGCGCCTTGACGATCCGCTCCGCGCTTGGAAAATCAAAATTTCCCCAGCAGTCCACGCAGATGTCCATCCGGTCGCCTACCCCCTCACGAATGTCGCGGATCCATTTCAACCCCTGCTCAAGAGCGTCGTTCGAAAGATATTTTTCCGGCGCGCGGAAGGGATAGATCTTCATGGCGGTGATTCCGCGCTCGAGAAGAAAGTGGACGATCTTCATCGTGTCCGGGCCCATCTTCATGTTGTTGATCGCCCAGTAGTCTGTGGTTGTGTTATAGACCCGCACGCGCTCGCGGGTTTTTCCGCCCAGGACGCGATAGAGAGGCAGGCCGGCAGACTGTCCCAGAATGTCGAGCTGGGCCATGTTGAGAGCGCTGAGAAGTCGGATGTCCGCGCCGCCGGCGTTTCGCATGGCCATCTGAAAATAAAAATCGTTCCAGATGCCTTCGATGTCCCGCGGGTCACGCCCGATCAGCTTTAGCTCTCTTGAATAATCCTCCAGCGCGCCAAGCTGGCCGTTGTCCCACGGGTAGGTTTCGCCGGTCCCGACCAGGCCATTGTCGGTGTGCAGCCTGACCCACATGAACTCCGCTCCATCATTATTGCTTCCGGAGCCGCCACCGATGTGGAGGTCTTTGCGGAATGTCACGGCTTCGATCCGTGTGATCTTCATTCGTTCGGTCCGCTCGCGGACCTGCATTGCGGATTGCGGAAGCGCGCTCATTCCGACCGCAGCCAGCGATCCCGCTCCCGCCTGCTCCAGAAACTCGCGTCTTGTGGGTGGCTTGTCTTTCATCGTTTTCTCCTTGATTCAGGAATCTCTCTGAAAAACGCCACGCGCTGCTACCATACGGTCATAGCGTCGGAGAAGAGCTGGGCCAGGTCGTCGGCTTGCGCGGGCCGCGGAGAGAGCTTGGTGACG
>JAJYJL010000120.1 GCA_021789565.1 Acidobacteriota bacterium | reverse complement strand
AGGAAGGCTACACCCGGAAGTTCGAGTAATCAAGGACCTGACTTCCTGCCAGGTGGAAGTCGTCATTCCCTCGCCGCAAGGGCGGAAACTCGTTAACAGCTTCGGGTTCCCGCCCTTGTAGAGGGAACAGGGCGTTCGAACTCACGTTTCAGAAGAGAATCCTGGCACCGAACTGCAGTTCCCTCGGCACGGTACCGTTGGCCAGGCTTGTGACAAGGCCAGCCGTTCTTAATCCGATCGTAGTTCCTGGCACTCCCGGATTCATGATGTTAAAGACGTTGAACCCTTCGAAACGAAGCTGAAGCTGCCGTGTTTCAGACTTGCCCAGCGGGATGTTCTTGAACACTGAGAAATCCAGATTCACCACTCCTGGGCTCTCCATCGTGTCCTTCCCCAGGCTTCCATAAGACCCCGAGGGAATCGCAAAGGCTGCGGGGTTGAACAGCAGGCCCGCGGGCACACTGGCAAACGGATCACCCACCAGGTTCGGCCTTCCGTAACCCTTTACCGATCCCTGACTGCCGCCGATATTCGCGATATCACCTGCGTTGATCCCAAGAGTGTAAGCCTGACCCGAACGAGCCTGGAGAATGTAGTTCATTTGCCAGTTGCCCAATACCCAGGAGGCCGGCCCGTTTTGCAGCCAACGCTGACCCTTGCCAAATGGGAGGTTATAGACGGTAAACCAGGAGAGATAATTCGGAAGGTTATAGCCGCACAATCCACGGTTAGATCCGGGATCGAAATAGTTCTGAACAGCCGGTCCGCCCGCGCCGTTTTCCACGTTGTAATAGCCGCTGCTTTCGTCGATGCACTTGTTCCACGTGTAGGAAATCAGGGAAGTCAGATTCGTAAAACGCGCCTGTACCGAAGCCTGCAAACCGTTGTAGTTGGAGTTGGCGATGCTTTCTGTATAGCGAAACCCCCCGCCCGACATCCAGGGCATGGCACGAAGCGAATCTATCTGGGTGAGTGACGTTCCGTTTGGTGAAGCCTGAGTTGCCGAATTAGCATAACCCGTGTACGGCAGTCGCCCGTTCTTGCTGCCGACGTAGGCAGCAGATACCATCAGCTTGGGCCCAAACTGATGCTGGAGGTCAACCGTCCATTGCTCGGAATAAGGATCCTTGAGATGCGGGTCATCGGCCCATCCGCTGCCCGTCCAAGGCGAGGCAGACGGCAGGGGAACAGGGAAATTTCCTTCGATTGATGTAATCGGGGTGAGAGAGCTTGGCTGCGTACTCACCACGTTGTTCACCTGGTTGCCGCTCGCGGGGTTTCCAAAACCCGTCGTCCACGGCCAACCGATTCCCTCGATGTCGTTCTGGGCGCTTTGGGTCAGAGCCGACAGCGTGTTCCAGAATAGCCCAAAGTTCCCCCTCAATACCGTATCTTGTCGCAACTGCCACGCCGCTCCGATACGCGGCCCGAAGTTGTCATAGACAGGGCTGTTCATGAAGTTCTTCTTACCGGCAAGAACGATGTGGTCACTGTATGGAACGCTCTGAATCCCGCCCAGAATGCATGGATTGATGAGCTGCGGTGGATTGCAGGCCGGCGGATAGGCTGAGGCCCCAAGAATCCATAACCTGTTGGGAATATCCAGGCCGTTCGACAGCCGGTTCCCGTTAATGGTCGGCTGGGTAGCCACATCGTAACGCAAGCCGTAATCCAGGGTCAGCTTCGGATGGACACGCCACTGGTCATGCATGTAGAAACCCCACTCACCTAGATGGAAGTTAACCTCACTCAGGCTAGGCAGTTGGCCGGCGAAGGATGCAGGAAAGCCCAGCAAAGCAGAGGCTAACGAGTTGCCGGATGCACCGGGAGAAAGGGGATTGTCAGTGATGTCAGACGAAAAATTAAATTGCTGCAGAGTGTTAATCTGCAATCGCGAAGTATGAACATAGTTGTAGCCGAACTGGAAATTGTGGTTCCCTTTGATCCAGTTCAGATTTGCAGTCGTGCTCCAGGCCGGGTTGTTACGGTGAAGATCACCTTCGTTACCGATCTCTGATGCCGGACCACCCCACGGCCCGCCACCAAAGGTAGCAAGTAATCCACCGAACTGGTCAACCCCGGTGAATCCAGCCGACGCAGCAGGAGTCGCCCCCCCGGGACTCTGGTGATCCGCAAAAACATAGGGCTTGTTCATCCACCCACCGCGTACGTCCAGCAGAAGCGTTGGGCTGAAGACGTGAGTCCACCCTCCACCGCTGTCAGTGTTTGTATAGCGGGATGGACTAAAGTTCTTTGGGCCGATCGGCGTAAAATGCTCACCCGTCATATACGACCAACGGTAGAAAACGCTGTCGCGTTCGCTGAAGTGCTCATCAACTTTAACCTGGTAACGGTTATTGTTGTCCAATAATGACTGGTTATCGATGAAGTTCAAGCCTCTTGGTCCCGCGAAGTTCGGAGAGTCGGAATAGGCCTGCAGGAACTTCTGCATTACTGGGCTGATTAACTGCGAGGGGATCTTTTGGCACGGCGTTCCCCCGGTTTGAATGCCACTCGCGGCTGGCGTAATCGGATTGCCTGCTGCATCGCACGTGAAGGGGTCACGCACATAGGTGCCTGCTACACTGCCGGGTCTTGTGCTGTAGGGGTTGTAGAGAGGATTGACGTTGGAATCGCCCGAGAAGTCACCATTCAGTTCATCACTGGTGGGGATTTGGCTCTGGCGCTGGGTTGGCTGACTGTAACGCCACCCTTCGTAGCCAAAGAAAAAGAAAGTCTTGTCCCTGCCATTATAGTGAGGCAGCAGGACCGGGCCTCCAATCGTACCTCCAAAATCGTTTTGCCGGAAGGGCGCAACCGGGCCTGGAGAATAAGTGTTACGCGCGTCAAAGGCATTGTTCCGGACGAACTCGAAAAGGTCACCATGGAAATGGTTGGTGCCCGATTTCGATACGATGTTGATGACGCCGCCTGCAACACCACCGAATTGAGTATCCGCAGCATGGGAAAGAACTTTGAATTCCTGTACAGTATCGACCATGGGCAGGAAACCGTAAACGTTACCTCGCAAGTCGGTGTTGATGATGCCGTCCTGATAGTAAAGCGTCCAGCGGTTCTGCTGGCCATGGAAAGAAGGCTTGAGCAACTGGGTATTGGGAATACCAGTCATTCCTCCGTCCTGGTTTGATACACCAGACCCTTGCGCGGTGGAGATCGGAGTGACGCCAGGCGTTAGAATCAGGAGTTCAGAAATATTCCTACCATTCAAGGGGAGATCATGAACGGCTCTCTGGTTGATGACCGTTCCAAGTTCGGTCGTTGTCGGCTCAATCATTTGAGATTGCGCGCTTACCTGCACGGTCTGGGTGACCTGGCCAAGAGCCAGCCTTAAAGGCTGGGAAACAGTCTGGTTCACGCCTACGGTGAAGGCGGCTGTCACCGCCTTCTTGAATCCGCTCGCAGTAACTTGCAGAACGTAGGGTCCGGGGTTAACGTTCACAAAGGTATAGTTGCCGCTTGTGTTGGTCGTGGTTTGACGCTGAACTTGCGTACCCTGGTTAATAAGGATTGCAATGGCGCCCGGAACAACACCACCCGACTGGTCCGTCACCGTCCCGTTTACTCCTCCGTAAGATGCTTGCCCAAATGAGCACGGAACCTGCCACACAAAGAGCGTGGCGACAATTGCAGACAGCAGCACCAGCGAGCTGACCTTGCTGATCCCCAATCCGTTATTCATGCCTTTCATCGACTTTCGTTCCTCCTGGAAACCTGAATCAAGGATATTGGATCCCCTTCTGTCCCGAGGACTTTTCTTAAGCCCCGATTTCCTGCAATAGACGTGACGCCGAAGAAGTAATGTCTCCTTCGCACTCCGTCTGGTCAACGATGTCCTGCTAACCCAGCCTTACAGAACAGACCCCAAGTTCCGACGCATAGCCAGCCTTATATTCCCGTCGTCGGAGTTTGTCAAGCTAAACTTTTTGATATTTCAAAGTATTAGTTTTACTATGTGAAATATCAATGGACAGACGCTTGTTTGTTTTCAACATACATACCGGCTTATGCATGATCCTGCATGGACGCGGTGGGTGTCACCTCATCGGCGGTCGCAGCAGACCTCGCCATATCCACAAGTCTGGGGAAAATCACGCATGTCCTAATCAGCTTGTGCAACACTTCTCTTGAATTGGTCAGGAGATGTTTCCGTCGGTACGATCACTATATTTTCGCCGCGCGCCGTGCGAAACTCCAGTAGGGCTCCGCTTAGTTCTTCTGATTTCTTGCCATTGCGATAGAGCCGGACATCTGAACTTCCCCAAGGATTTCGCAGCAGGCAACCCTCGCCCGCATTCGAGAGCAATTCTACAAATCCAACCCGGCTATTTTGAATTTCCGAGGTCACAAGGAATCCGCCGCGTGCGGCAAGGGTAAATTCTGCCTTCCACTCCTTCGGCCACGCTGGAAACACGTGAATCACGGGCCGGGTGCCTGGCGATGCCGGCCCGCTCTGCAGGAGCGCGGCGTGCAGCGCCTGTGCCACGCGGCCGATCCGCTCGCATCCGATCGCGCCCGGACCTTCCCGCAGGGTGAGGCGATTCGGCAGTACACCCGCTTCTCCGCTGCCCTTCCAATCGCAAAAATCGTGCTGTGGTGCAAGGCAGCGGAGCTGGTTCGGAAGAATATATTTCAAGTCTTCGCCGCGACCAAGATGCGCCGCGGCCGTTCCCACTGGATTCAGTACATTAACCGGGGTGTCCTTTGTTAAGGGGCGCCGCCGCGCGGCGTCATAGGTGCTATTGCCCAAATGAACCGTTTCCCGGTCGGCAGTCTCTACTATGCAGAGATCATATTCCAGAACAGGCACCAGGCCCGGCCTTCCAAGCTCCCCTTTCAGCGCAGGAGGAAGCCCGGCAATCCAGATGCTCGGCTCGCCAGGCTTGCGCGCAGCGAGTGCGCCGGGAGAATCATTAGTCGCGATAGGCGCAAGGTCTTGATAAAAACTCCACCACTTCACGCGCAAGTCAGCATCGACGCCAAGAATCTCCGAGGCACGAATGGCTAGCGGCAGGATCCCATGCGTGGCGGACACTTCTTCATTGGTATCCTGCGCGCCCCAGACGGGCTCGGAATTGTTGATGTTGTGGATATGAAATTTCCCATCGGAGCCTCTTTGAACGCTGGGGAAATTTCGGTATAGCTCCGCAATACCTTTGAGCAGCGGATAAGCGCGCTCGCGCAGCCAATCTTCGTCGCGTGTGTAGTCATAGCGCAGCCAGGATAGATAAGCAATCTTGGCGCCGCTTGAAAGAATGTGCGTGGTGTGCCCGAAAGGACCGGCGCCTTTGTCTTTGAAAACCCACAGGCCCCTCACCCATTCCCCTTTGTCCTTCCAATTCCATCGTGAGTTGAGAGGCTGCTTCGGCTCAGCAAGTTCCCGGAATGCTTCCGAACGCTGGTCCCACGGCTTGCGCAACAGGTAGAGCGCCTGCATTTCTGACGCCAAGTTATCCGGTAGATCTTCAAGACCATCGAACCAGACGGTCTCGGGAATAAAGATACCCTCGCTGCCCCACTGCTGTTTGGCCGCTCGTGCACACGAATCATAGATTTTCGTGTACATGTCAAACATGGGGTCCATCAGTTCGAAACGGTTCAGAGGTGGAAGCGCGTTGTAATAGCACGCAGCATTGGACCACCAGTGCTGTGATCCCCACTCCCGCATGTCGCCGTTCGTAAACCAGAGCATGCCACCAAAGTGCGGCGGGTAGCTGCCGCGCGAACTTGCCGCCATCACATAGAGGAAGTAGGTATAGTTTTGCTCAACAAAGTCTGCTTCGCCGTCCGCACTGTGGAGGTGGACGAACGATTTTGTCCAGAAGTCGTGCCACCAGTTTCGCTGGCTTGCGAGCAGGCCGTCAAAGTTCTCAGACTCAGCGGCGGCGAGTTCTTTGAGTGCGAGTTCCGCAGCATCCTGGCAGGGGTCAAGGCTGGCTGCGCTCGAGATCAGAATCGTAAATCGTCCTCTGCCCGGCGCCGCTGTCAAGGTCACAGTTGAGCTGTTTGTATACCTCGATTTCGATCTTCTTCCGGCGATGGCGACGGCGACAGATGAGCTGCAATAAGAGGTGCTCTCGCGGAACTTCTGGGTCAGTACAATTCGGCCGTCACGAATGTCCAGCGTGGAAGCAGCGGTTTGTTCGCGATGGGAAACCACGACAGTGTGGTCCTCCGTGAATCTGTAATTCCTGCCGCTGATATACTCCTCCAGGTAGCGCAGCATACGGAGATCAACACTGATGGAGCCCGACTCCGGCCTTCGATCTTCAATTTCGATGGCCATCACGTCATGCTCGTGCCAGGCCAAGATGCGGGCAGTTATTCCTCTTCCAAATACGGTGCTAAGTGCGTCATATATATCCAGGTGTTGCCGAAACTCGGGCGGGGAGAAGACCTCATCATCGAAACCAGAAAAGTTGATGTCCACGTAGCCACAGCCGCTTGCGTAATCTGTGTGGCGCTGGGGGAAACTGTTCGTGTTACATCCTTCAGCAAAGACATCCGGCCGGTTAATCTGGAACTTTAGCGACGAAGGCGTTGTCCATACAAGGCTTCCCATCCGGCCGTTGCCGACAGGCATGCCCGCCTCGCTGCGAGTGACTGGCCGGTCGTAAGTCAAGTCCGCACGCGAAACGAGCTCGCAAAAGTTCACGTTCAGCATCGAAGACGATTGTGCGGCATCCGCAGTCCCCGCGACTCGAGCGCCTCCTGAGAGCGTCGGACGAATTTGCGCCATAGCGGCCCCCAGCGCAGGGGCGGCCAGTCCGACAGAAAGAAAGTCGCGGCGGGAAACCCGGTCGCCGTGATGAGCGCCCTTCATCCCCATGGTCCTTTCCTCTTTTCTTCGCGTCCGCATCCACAGAAAATCCTCTGACCAGACTGGAACCTATTTGGGCTGGTTCGACGGCAAAAACGTCAATCGAACAGGCGCTCTACCGTTCAGGAGCAGCGGATTACCTTCTCGGACGAACTGTTACGAGTTAGAAGCTTACGGTTGCACCTAATTCCAGGAAACGTTGATCGATCCCTTCCCTGCCAGTTCCGTGCACACTCGTGATCTGGCCGAAACCCCCGCTGCTTACATTCGCGCTGGGATTGCTGAAATGTGGCGTATTGGTCAGATTAAAGGCCTCGGCCTGAAGCTTCAGCCGCAACCGCTCTGTGATCCGGAAGTTTCGAAAGAGTGCGAAGTCCAGGTTTGCTGCGCCGGGTCCGCGCACGATACCAAAACCTGCCGTGCCAAAACGGGCCTGGGTCACAGGCGCGAAGCGGCTGATGTCAAAGTAATCCTGACCAGGCCCCGCATTACCAAGAATATTTACTGGGCCGGAACCAAGCAGATCAGCGCGCTGCGCATTCCCAGGTGCGTTCAGCGACGTTCCAGAGGCCGTTATGTTGAAGGGTGTGCCAGAGTAAATCGAAGCAATCGCGTTCGTCTGCCACCCGCCGGCGAGCTTCGAACCCCAGCCTCCGCTGTTCAGCCAGTGTTTTCCTTGGCCAAAAGGTAACTCTGCCACCATTGATACCACAACATCGTGCGTCCGATCCCAAGGTTCAAGTGAGTGGTTCAGGAAAAAGTATTGAGGCAGTGTGATGGCCGGTCCACCGTCGGCAAGGTTGTTACAGCAGTCGCCTACGGACTTTGACAGGGTGTAAGCAACGCCGATCTGGTAACCACTCGAAAAGTTGTGGTCCAACCTTACCTGGAGGGAGTCGTAGTGGATATGGTTCACAGGCGTCTCAACGTTCAAGCCGTTTGTGTTTCCGTATAGAACGTTAAATGGCTCGCTGGCCGTCCCTCCGCCAACCTGCCCCACGTTGAGATTTAGGATCCCGGGAACCCTTACTTGGCGCGTTGCCACGTAGCCTGCCTGGCCAACCCATCCCCATGGCAGTTCTTTTTGCAGCGTGAAATTCCAGGACTCGACATAATCGCGCTTATAGTTCTGGGTCAGATCTGTAAACCCAAACTGTTTAGGGAGTGGGATCACACCGGAACTGATGTCGGGGACTGCGATGGCAGGAATCCCGGTGGAAAGGATGCCTTCTGGCGCAAATCCACTGATGGGATTGGTCACTCCAAGGCTCAGGCTTTCAGGGTAATCGCCGAACATGTCCCGAATATAGGCGAGAGGTTCAGGATCGTAAGTGAATCCAGCGCCGGCGCGAATCACAAACGTTTGTGTGGCCCGGTAGGCGATACCAACTGCCGGAGAAAAGTTCGCTTTGCTGATGTTATAGCTGCAATTCATCGGATTACCCGCCACCCCGCAGATTCGGACCTGATTGGTTGAGAAGTCATAGCGTGACAGGCCACGGCCGCCATTTCGCGTCGCCACGGGAAAATAGTTCCAGCTCACGCCGTAGTTAAGCGTCAGATGCGGCCTCGCTTGCCACTGATCCTGGACGTAAGCCGTGTACTGCCACATGTGGGCGATTACGCGGCCGTTGTTGAAAGGAACAAAGTCTTTATTTACAGATGAAGGAAGCCCAAGCAGGAAGCTTGCGTAAGCATTCGCCTGGCCGGTTGCCGGGCAGGCAGTCCCTTTCGGCAGATTCGAACAATTCAGAGCAGTCACATTGTTGCTGAAATTAAAGGTGCCGGAGGCATTCGCCTCCTCAAAATGATTGAAGCCCGCGCGGACAACGGTGCCCCCGAATTTCACAGTGTGCGACCCCTTGATCCAGTTGGCGCCGGCGGTCCAATTGTAAGTGTGGTCGTAATAACGAATCACATCCGTGTTGCTGTTTCCGCCGCTTCCAACTTCAGAAAAGCCGCTGATTAGGAACGCCGGCCAGCCCCCGTAATCGCGGGTTGGGCCATTCGTGCCTGGGAGATTGAGCGCCTGCAAGCCCTCGTTGACGTTCAAATTGGCTGGTTCCGAGTTGGTTCCCATCAGGTTGAATCCAAAGTAACCGTCAATCACGAAATTGGAGCTTGCGAGGTAAGTTCCGCTGAACGTCGTATTGTAGACGTTACCAAATCCATTTTCAGACCGATATCCAACGGTGGAGACTGGAAGTCCGTTGTTGCCGAAAACAGGGGGGTTGAACATGCGGTAATGCAGGATGCCAAGGTGGCCGCTTACGCGCAGCTTCGGATCGACTTGCCAGTCCACCTTGCTGTCAATAATGTGCCGGGTCGAATCGAAGTCCCCGGTGGCGAAATAATTGTTGGTAAAACCGGGCAGATTGGGACCTCCCGAAGGAAGAAGGAGCTTTTGAATATTGCGCCCCATGGGATCAAGCCGCGCCGTTGGAATAATATTGGGGCAATTGCCGTTGCTGTAACCCGGCGAGGCCGAAGTGCAGGCAGCGTTGTAGTCGGGCCTCGATGGATCTGACGTGGCAAAGAATTGTGCCCTTCCGGTGCCGCAGAGCTTGGGAATACCGCCAGGAAGGCAGTCTGCCGTATCCCCTGTGGCTGGGTCGAAGATTTTGTTGGCCAAAGCAGAGAAATCACCGTTCATCATTGCCGCAGTGGGAACTGTTACCGTCCTTTCCCCCAGCTCCCGAAGAAAGTTACCTTCGTAGCTGCCGAAATAGAACAGCTTGTTTTTGACGATCGGCCCTCCAACCGTTCCTCCCAGATCGTTATCGATCAGCTTGGGCTTCCGCTGGTTGTTCCGAATCTGCGTAGCATTGAAACCGAAGGGGCGTGCCGCCAGCGCGCTGTTGATATCGGAGCCGTAAAGCTCTCCGTGCACCTGATTAGTCCCGCTCTTCATGTGGACGTTCACCGCCGCGCCACCAACCACCCCTTGGGAGACATCAAAACTGTTCGTGACAACACTCACTGTCTGAATTGCCGCTCGCGAGGGGACATAGGAGGTCACCATTGGCAGCCAAAGATTATTTGCGCTCACACCGTCAATACGCACGTCATTGGAATTGGCGGTAGTTCCGTTCGCTTGGTATTGCAGCCCGCGAGACGGGTTTGCCGAGTACGAAAACGAATTGTCAGGGGGAGTGATGCCCGGAACGGTAATGAGCAGACTCTCGTAATTTGAATCAATCGGCACCGGCAAATTATGAATGCTCTCGCTGTTAATTTCCGTTCGCACCTGTGCGGAGTCTGTTTGGAGTTGCGGCGTCGTTGACTTCACCTCGACAGTCTGCGACACTGCGCCCAACTGGAGCGCTGCATCCACGCGGGCCACCTGGTCGATCTGGACCTTGACCGCTGTGAATGTATATTTTCTGAAACCCTGCTTGGCTACGGTGACGTCGTACATTCCCGCCGGAACGCTTGGGAAAGAATAGCCGCCGCGGCTGTTTGTTTCCGCCACCCGCGCGGCACCGGTCTCTTCACTTACGATGCGGACCGTCGCTTGTGGCACGGCCGCACCACTCGGATCAGTTACCGTGCCAACCAGAGAACCGTAAAGGATTTGTGCCGAGGCACGCGGAATTGAGATAGCTATGCCAACAACAAGAAAACCCAGAACCCAAATAACGCGTTTATCTCCCATGAGTTTTGTCATGGCCTCACCTCCTGCAGATGATCCCAAAGCTTTCCAGGTGCGTTAAGTACCGCAGAGTCTTGCCCCGGTCACCGACACAATGCGAACTTTATATTCGCGCCATGCAGGTTTGTCAAGCAAAATTTCGGAATAACAAATATCCGTTTTAATATATGAAATGTCGTTCCGGCTGTCATGGGATACTTTCAATTTGCAAACTGGATTGTTTGTAATCCAGCTTCGGGGAAGACGATGTCACGCCCTCTGGTGTGGGCGCGGACTTCGGCTCTTCCACAATCTCGTGTTAGAATGGCGCGTGCCCAACGGTTCCAGGCGGGTGCCTGAAAGCAGTTAGCCGCGCTTGCTCGATGTGAGGAGGATTCTTGACAATGAAAATGGGAACACGGAAACCTCAACCCGTTGGCACGCTGAAGAAGACGCTGCGGATACTTGAACTGATCTGCGATTCCCCGAAAGGGCTGCGGCTGAAGGAGATCAGTGAGAAGACGGGATTCAACAAGAGCACGGCGTATCGTTTCCTTGTTCACCTGGAACGGGAAGGCTATCTCGTCCGCAACGGGTCGCAGGCCTACGTACTGGGGATCAAATTCATCGAGATGGCAACGCGCGGCAATTGGGTGGAAGGCCTGCGCTCTGTCTCATGGCCATTCCTTCTAGAACTCCAGCGGACGGTTCTTGAAACCGTCAATCTGGCTGTCCTGAATTTGGACTCCGTTCTCTACGTCGAGGTTCTGGAAAGCCCGCACGCCTTCCGGCTCGTCTCAACCCCGGGAATGAAACGGCCTCTGCACTGCACGGCGCTGGGCAAGGCGTTGCTGGCATTTCTGCCCGGAGCCGATCAGGAGCGCCTGCTGTCCGCCCTGACCTTCGACCGGCTGACGCCGCGCACCATCACTTCCCCTGCCCGCTTCCGGAAGGAACTGGCGCACATTCGCGAGTGCGGTCACGCCGTGGACGACGAAGAGGCTGTCGTGGGCGCGCGCTGCGTCGCCGCTCCGATTCTTGATTCCAAACAGCGTGCCATTGCCGCCCTCAGTGTCTCCGGTCCGATCAGCCGTTT
>JAJYJL010000119.1 GCA_021789565.1 Acidobacteriota bacterium | reverse complement strand
AGTGGTGGCCTCCTACTCTTAGTGTATCATATACACTAAGACCGGGGCCACAATAAACACGAACGCGAGAATTGTTACTTCTATGTCGCACACCCGGCTTTTACAGGAGGCTTGAATATTTCAATGCCAGTCGGGTACGATAAGCAGTAAGGTTGATGCGTTTGGTTGCTGTGGAGCTGTTGAGAATAAGGTTGGAGCGGAGATTCGCGGCGACTTGACAGGCGGGCAGGTCCTTCAGCCTTCTTAATCGGAAAGTGTCCGACATCATCCGCAGGCCATGATTGTCGTTGGCGCTGACAGGGATCACGGCCGATGAAGCATCGGCATTCTCAGTTTTTAGCCGGCGTAGCTCAGTTGGTAGAGCAACGGTTTCGTAAACCGTAGGTCGGGGGTTCGATTCCCTTCGCCGGCTCCATCCTTTTTAATAGCTTGCGGCAAATCCACCACCTCCCTGTTATGGGGCAGTTGCGCGGAGGTTGAGGATTGTGCCGGCGTTGTTTTTGCATTGAGCGAATCGATCCACGAGATACTTCCACTCGGGAGCAGCCGTCCGCCCTCTACTGAACAGAGGAATGCCCAAGTTGCTTCTGCACGTACTGAAGGCTCGCTCCTTGCTCAATCAACTGCCAAGCAAAGGAATGCCTCAGGGCATGAAACGTGACCGGCCCAAGTCCTGCCGCTTCGAGACACGGCGGAAAGCATAGGTGGCAAACAGTTGTCGCGTCGAGCGGCCCTCCGGTCTCGGATGGAAAAACGAATCGTGAGATTTCGTACTTCCCTTGCACGAATGCCCGGAGCGTGCGTCTATCTCTCCATTCCAGTAGCACCGCGGGCACATCTATAAAGGTGTCCCGCAGAGCGGGACGGGTGAGGGGCGTTTTGCAGCGCCACCCGCCCCTTTTGCATCGGGCGTTGGAGGAACTGCCTTGAAGAGAACGGGCACGAGTTTACTCGTGCCGTAAAAGGACGGCAATTTTGCGGGCTTCAGCCCCTGCAGCGCGTGTCCGTGGATGCAAAAGCCGGCGGCTAAAGCCGCCCGATCGTGCTTCGCGTTTCGGCACGGATGAATCCGTGCGCTTCGCAAAGATTATCGGCGCCGGGGCCGCAACTTGGCGGATGGCGAAAGCGAGAAAACAATAGTGCCGGACACCAGCCCACATGCACTTCCGAATTGATACTAATTGTCCTGTCACTTGCCGTCAACGCGAAGATCATCCACTGCGGTGGAGCGTGCTCGCTATGAGTTCGGGGTGACGACGCGGCACCTTTGCCGGCCGCAAGGGATGTGCCGCAGGAACGAAACCAACTTGGCAAGTCAGAATTTAACCTTGTCGTTTTCCGGGCTCTTCAATGGCGTGGTAGCGGTTGGGGGCGAGGCCGGAAATCTTCTGTGTCTGGCCGCTGGGCCAGAGAATCTCCACGGCGTAAAGCGAGCTTGCGGGCGCGTGGCCGAGCCCGAAAACGATACGCTTATCCTGCGAAGAAAGATAGCTGGAACCGCCGGTAATCCAGCGCACCATCCGCCGCTCACCCGCTTGCAGAGTCAGCCTGGCGCCGATAGCGTCGCGGTTGCTTTTCGTTCCCTTGAGTTCAAAACCCATCCAGGAATTCTCATGCGCCACGTTGTTACGCAGCAGCAGCGGGGAATTTTTCAGGCGCGTGAAGATGGCATCGGCGCCGCCATCATTATCAAAATCGCCCACAGCCAGCCCGCGCGCATCATACCGCTGGCTGAAGGCCGCACCGGCGGACGCATCCACATCTTCAAAAACAGCGTGGCCGTTGTTCGCGAGCAACAGGGGTTGCTCTCTGTAAGTCACGTCCCGGCGGACCCTCCCGATCACCTGGCTGATGTGGCCGTTCACGATCAGCAGGCCGAGGCGGCCGCTGTTGTCATAATCGAGAAAACGCGTTCCCCAGCCAACGTCGGTGCGGGTGTAGCGCGCCAGGTCCGAACGAGTGGTCCAGTCGTTCCAGGGCATCGATCCGGTGTTGAGAAAAAGAGAATGATACTCGTCATTGAAATTGGTAACCACGAAGTCGGGACGGCCGTCGCCGTTGGCGTCACCGGCGTCCACGCCCATGCCGGACTTGGCCCGCCCGTTTTCGTCGTAGGCGATTTCGGCGTCGAGGCCCACGTCCTTGAAGGTCCCGTTGCGCTGGTTGATCAGCAGCAGATTGGGCGAAGCGTCGCGCGCGATAAAGAGGTCAATCCATCCGTCGTCATCCACGTCGATGGCCACCACGCCCAGCGAACGGCCAACGTGCCGGGCCAGGCCGGCAGATTCACTCACGTCCTTAAACGTTCCGTCGCCGTTGTTGTGGTAGAGCGAGAGCGGCATACCCACGTAGGCTCGCTGCTCGCAATACGTCCGGATGTCGTCATACTGGCATTTCTTCGGGTCGTCAAAGGAGAATTGAACATAGTTGCAGACCACCAGGTCAAGCAGGCCGTCACGGTCGTAGTCGAACCAGGCGGCGCTTGCGGCCCAGCGACCCGCGTTGGCCACCCCGGCCTTCTCCGTCACATCTGAGAACGTTCCGTTGCCGTTGTTGTGAAACAGCGCGCAACGAGGGTAGCCGGTGACGAACATATCCTGGAAACCGTCGTTGTCAAAATCGGCAACCGCCGCGCCCATGCCGTAAGACGGAACGCGGGCGACTCCGGCGCGCGAGGCGACGTCTTCGAATTTCCAATTGCCGAGATTGCGGTAGAGCGCGTTCAGGACGGGCGTCGGGCTCTTGCCGCGTGGCGTTTCACCGCCGTTGACGAGGAAAATATCCAGACGGCCGTCACCGTCAAAGTCCGCAACCGCAACACCGCCACCCATCGCTTCAATCAGAAAACGGTCAGGGGACTCACCGTTGAATTGCCGCCAGGTGATTCCGGCCTCTGCCGTGACATCGGTGAAGATTTCACCACGCGCAGGCGCTGCCGAAACGCCTGCCTGCGGCCAGGCCGCGGCGGAAACCAGACCGGCGGAAATCTTGAGAAATTGTCTGCGCTCCATGATGGATGCCCATCGCGCTGTGGCGCGGCCCGGCCTACCGTGATCCCATGCCGGCGGGCGCGGCATAGGCCAGGGATTGCTCCTTTTCCTTCAGCTTTTGGAATGCGGCCATCTCGCGCGCCGCTGCTGCTTTTTGCCCCAGCCGCCGGCAGGCCCGCGCCAGCGCAAAATGCATCCGGCTGGCGCCGGGCTCGAGTTGCGCGGCCTTCTGCAATTCGTCGAAAGCCTCTTTCGGCCTGCCGGCTTCGAGAGCGAGATTGCCAAGCTGGTAATAAGCTTCAGCGCTCCGCGGATCGATGGCGAGGGCTTGTTTCAGCAGCTCCACGGCGCGCGGTTTTGCTGCCTTATCGCCCGCATCGACCCTGCGCAGCAAAAGGAACGCGTCTTCGAGGGCGAACCGCGGGTCGCGCGGAAATTTCCGGACGCCCTCCTCAAAAGTCTTCTCCGCTTCGGCGGAAGACCCGCGTCCTTCTCTGGCCTTGCCCAATCCCAGCAGCGCTGCGGCGTCCGTCGGGTCCAGTTCATAGGCGCGCGAATAGGACGCAATGGCGTCCGGATAATAGTTCATACTCAGTTCAATAGAACCCTTCAGGCTCCACATGCGGGCGGATTTGGGAAACCTTTCAACGCCCTGCCCCGCCACTGCCAGCGCTGCAGGCAGTGCTCTTACCCTGCGTAAAACGCCGCCCAGGTCGAGATAATTTGATTCCTGGTCCGGCCCGAGCGCAACAGCCTGCCGCAGCGCGGAAACCGCCGGTCCGTATTTTCCCTGCTTTTCATAACACCACCCGAGCAGGTTTTCCGTCTCGCTCGAATCCTGCTTTGTACCGGCAAGCGCCAGCAGGTTTGCCTCGCAATCGGCGTAACGTCCGGCGTTGTACTCGGCCAGGGCGATATTGTATGCCAGGCCGGGGAAACCGGGATTTGAAGCCTCGGCAGCCTGCAGCAGGTGGAGCGCCTCCTCGTAGTCGCGCGCTTCTGAAGCCGTCCGCGCGCCCATCAGCGCGGCCTGGGCGTCGTCAGGATGTTCCAGCAAAATTCCCAGGGTTTTCCGCGCGTCCTCTCTGTTCTTCGTTTGATATTGCGAAATCGCCAGCGCCACCACCGACTGCGGGTGCTGCCGGACGAGTTCAGGCACGGAGGCCAGCAACCGCGCGGCCGCAGCGTAATCCTTCATGTTCTCAGAAACCATCCCCAGCAGGAAAATGGCCTGCTTGTTTTGCGGCTGGGCTTTCAAAATGATCTCAAGCTGCGTCTTTGCTTCGGCGGGTTTGTGGAGCTGCCACAGGTTGGCCGCCAGGTATTGCCGCAGGACCCATGCCCGGGGATCGAGCCGGATGGCTTTCTCCAGGATTGGGTTTGATTCTCCCAGCTTCCCTTCCATCGCCAGCACTGTTCCCAGGTTGCCCAGAATCTGGGGATCGCTCGGGTGAAGCCGGATGGCGCTGCGAAACTCGGCTTCCGCGGCGGCGAGGTTTCCTGACTGGGCCAGTTGGATACCGCGCTCGGCGTGCTGCCGGGTGGTCTCCTGCGCCGCCAGACTTGCGGCAAGTACCGGGACAAGCAGCCAGGTTGCAGCAACCCCCATGGCCCAGCGGCCTCGCATTGGCTGGTACTGGACTTTCATCGCTCAATCAATAGACGAAGCCGGCGGATTACTGGTCCGCCGCGGTATCACGGCCCACGGGGAGCCGGACCGTAAACAGCGGGGCGCTGATGGCCGGAACTTCCCCTTGATGGGGCTTCTTCGCCGCCTCCATCTGTTTCAGGCGAACAATTTCCTTTGCCTCGCCAATGGCTTTGTCTTTGTCGCCCATCGCCAGGTAGGTGGCTCGCAAGGTCTCGTGGACCTCAACCAGGCCGGGGTCCAGGCACGCGGCAGCCTGCAACTGGTCAAGGGCCTTTGCATAATCCTTTTGCGCCAGGCTGACCTTGCCGGCCAGCCATTGCATCTTCGCATCCGTGGGCGCGACCTCCAGCCCCTTGCCGATGGCCTGTGCCGCCCCCTTCAAATCCGGCGGATCTGAGTCAAGGCAGGCCGAGGCCAGGTAGAAATAGGCTTTGGGATCGTTCGAGCCAAGCGCAATGGCAGTCTCCAACTTCTGCTTCGCTTCCTTCTGCTTGAACTGGTTTTGCAGGATGATGCCGTCGATCAGGTAAGGCTGGCTCCACTCCGGCCAGCGCGACTGGATTTCGGCCAGGACCTTCTGCGAGTCTTTGAAGCGCTGCAAGAGCTCATAGGTGATGGCCTGGACCAGCATCAGGTCGGGATTGTCCGGCGCGGCCTGCTTCGAGAGATCGAGCAACCGAATGGTCTGACGATATTGGCCGTGCTTAATCAGAAACAGCGCGGCCTGGAAGTAGAGGCTGGCGCGCGTGGGCGAGGCGCTGATCCCCCGGTTCAGGTCGGCCGCCGCCTCCGCTTCTTTTCCCATGGAGTCCAGAATCTGGGCGCGAAGCAGATAATAGTCGCCGTGGCGAAAGGACGCCGGCGTCTTATCAAGTTCGGCAAGCGCGGCCGCCGCTCCTTCTCCATGAAAGATCGCAACCGTAAGGTCCAGGCGCAGGTCCTCCACCGCGGCTTCGCCCGAGGGGGCCGCCTGCTGCATGGCTGAGGCCAGAAACTGCCGCGCCAGATCATACTGCCCTGCGTCCAGAAGGTCCCTGCCGCAGCTTGCCAGAACATTAGTGTCGCTGGTCAGGGTCCGGATTTTCTTATAGTCTTCAATCGCCTCGGCTGTCTTCCCTTCCGCCATCAGTGCACTTGCCAGCTTAGCCAGTGACTTCACGTCCTGAGGATCCAGCTCGATGTTGCGCCTCAGGTTGCCCATGTAGCGCTGGCGTTGCTGCTGGGGCGTAAGGCTCAGGTAGTTAAAGAGTCCGCTGTTGGGCCTGGGTCCTCCGTCAGTAGCTTTGATGGCCTGAAAGCGCTGCAAGACGGCCTGCGCTTCGGTTTCCTTGCCGGCGCGCAACAACGCCCGGCTGTAACGCTGAAGAATTTTCGGTTCCCTTGAAGCGATTTCAGCGGCCTTGGCAAGCACCTTGACGGCTTCCGCTGGACGATTGAGCATGAGGAAATCTTCTCCGAGCGCGTAGAGTGCATCGGAGTTTCGCGGCTCGCTCTTGATGACCAGGTTCAAATCGTTGATCGACTCCTGATACTTTTCCTTTTGTGCGTTCAAGACGGCACGCGCATACCTGGCGCCCGTCAGGGAGGGATCCAGTTCAAGGGCTTTGTTAAAGCTAACCATCGCCTGGTTACGGTCGCGCACGGTCTCCGCAATGCCCAGTTCGTAAAATCCACGCGGGTCTTTGGGATGCTTTTCGACATAAGCCTGAAGAATGCCGCGTCCCTCCTGTACTTTCCCCGTGCGCGCATACAAAAACCCAAGCTCGCGGCGTGCAACATCGTCATCAGGTTTCAGCTTCAGATATTTCTCGGTAGCCGTGGCGGCGTCAACGTAGAAGCCCAGCCGTTCCGCGGTTTGAGCGGCGGTGATCAGGATGTCGGTCCGGTTGGGCGCTACCTTCATCGCCTTCACAAGCAGGATAATCGCCTGGTCGTCGTGTCCTGTGCCGGAGTATGAGCGCGCGAAATTCAGAAGAACGTCGGGATCGTCCGGTTTCTGGCGGTACGCTGTCTGGAACATATCGAGCGCCCGCTGGAAGTCCCGGGCGTTCAA
Organism: Acidobacteriota bacterium; assembly: GCA_021789565.1. The sequence goes on along the minus strand of JAJYJL010000119.1, from coordinate 4,975 downwards.
AGCGGCAAGGCCAAGGTTGTATTGAATGTCGAAGTTCGACGGGTCTGCCTTGAGGGCCTGCCCAAACGCCTGCTCGGCTTCGGAATAGCGTTTCCATGAAGCATCCACCATCCCCGCTGAAAATGAGGCGCGGGGATTGTTCCCGGCCTGTTGCACAATCTGGTCAAGCGCCTGTTCGGCCTGTTTTGTTCTCCCGGCCAGACGCAGCGCCTGGGCACGCAGCAGCGCAGGCGCGGGCTGGGAGAGCGCGCTCACGGGGAGATGCGAAAGATATTTCAGCGCCGAGTTCCCGTCTTTCGCCTTAATGCTCATTTCGGCAAGCTGAAGGTTGGCGTTGGGATGGCCGGGGTCAAGTTCCACAACCTTCAGATATTGCGCGCGAGCGCGGGCCATGTCTCCCTGGTTCAAGTAATGGTTTCCGAGGTTATTGTGGAGTGACGCTGAGTCCGGCGCCAGCCGCAACGCCCGAAGGTAGACGGGTTCCGCTTCCTGATATTTCTTCTGCGCATCCAGAATAATCGCCAGCAGGCCGAGCGGCCGGGCATCGCCTGGATGGTCGCGCACGAGCGCCCGGGCGATCCTTTCAGCTTCTGCGTAGCGGCCTTGCTGAAAGGCTTCAACCGCCTGCCCGAATGAGGAGGAACTGTGCTGAGCGAAGGCGAAGGCGCGGGACGCCCCCGCGATAGGAGAAACCGCAATGCAGGCAAGCAGCAGACAGGCACGGAAAAACATCACTTTGTATCTTAATCCCACCTGCAGCCGCCCGAAAACATTATCCCGCCTCGGGGCCGGGTAGTGCTGCGTCGCTTTCGCGAAGGGCACGACTTCAGTCGTGCCGAAAGATGGTCCCCTTGAGTGCAGGCTTCAGCCCCTGCGTCGGTCCTTCCGTTCCGACGAGCTAATTTCAGCGGCTAAAGCCGGCTTTGGCGGCAACGCTTTACGGCACGGATAAATCCGTGCTCTTTCGCAAAAAATAAAATCTGCGGCCTCTAATTTTCATGGAACAAACCGCAGATTAATCCCGCACGGCGGGACAGCTCTGGGCTACCTTGCCCTCCTGCCCTCTTCCAAAAGAAAGGCCAGGGCGGGATGATACCACCCTGGCCCACAAATTGAAGGAGGCGCCAAACCATCCGCCGGACGCCCATCGCCAGCCAACTGGGCGCGCGGCTTAGAAATAGAGCTTCATGCCTAACTGTAGCTCCCTCGGGCTGTTGGCCTGGCAGTCCAACTTTCCGAACCCTGAGTAGGTGGTCGGATCAGACCCGACAAAGGAGGTTTGTATCGAACCATTGAGGCATCCAAACTGCGGATGGTTAAAGGCGTTGAAGGTCTCTAAACGTAACTCGAGCCTTGTGCCTTCATGAATGGCTCCCAGAGGAAATTCCTTCAGCAAGGAAAGTCCTGCCGTCCTGGCCCCTGGCGCATAGACGTTGGGTATCGTGCGTGGCGCCGTCCCCAGCGTGTAGGGTGCAGGCACCGCGATCGCCCCCGGATTGGCGAAGTATTGCGTCCTCCAGTTGGCGCCTGTGTTGCGTTGGAGCGGCTGAAGAAGATTGGGCCGTTGGCCGGGATAAGTGGGCAGAGGTGTTCCACCGCCCGAAAGGCTGATGGCGACCGGCTGGCCGGTGTCAAACCTCCATATGCCTGAGGTCTTCCACCCGCCCAGGACGGCATCCACAACCGGGTTCCACTTGGAACCGAAGTGCTTTCCGCGCCCGAACGGCAAGCTATAGACATAACCGAAAGTCAAAACCTGAGGAATGGAATACTCGCTGACGGCCCGCTCGATTTTCAGGTTGTTCGGATCCTCGATTCCGTAACTCCCTCCCAACCAGGTTGTGTAGCTGCTGACGTCCGAATTTGATATCGTTTTCGACCATGTATAGTTGCCAACGAACTGGAGCCCGTTCGACATGTTCTTTTGCACCCGCACCTGGAGGGCGTGGTAGATGGAGCTGCCGCGGGGCGGGAAGAGTGCGGTAACACCCGTAAACTGCGGGAATGGCCGGTCGAGTTGCTCCTGCGTAACGGTGGGCGAGGAGAGTGACGAGTTAGGATCGGTAATCAGACCGTAGAAGGGGTTTGGCACGAAGGTTTGCAGTGCCGTGATCTGTGCTGAACTGGCTTGTTCAATCCACGGTCCCAGGTGGTTAATGTCGCCGGCCCCATTAAAGTAGAGGTGTGTCCCCTTGGTGCCCACGTAATTAATGTCGAGGAGGACGCCGGCTGGCAGCTCGTGTTGGAACCCTGCGCTCCAAGTCTGCATGTAGGAAGGAGCGTTGTCGCTGCGCAAGGCTCCGGTCGCGCCCAACCCCATCTGTTGCATCACACCCAGCGACGAACCGGTGGGCTCTGTGATCCCATTAGGGAATGGGTTCCTCATGAAGTACCATGGCGTGGCGCCATCATATTGGTAGGTATTGGGCCAGCCGGTCACGCCGGTGAAGCCGTCATACCCTCCGGGGCCGGTTCCCGCGGCTGCCCAGGCGCTGGGGTTGTAAAAGATGCCGTACCCGGCGCGGAACACCGTATTCTTCCAGAACCGGTAAGCCAATCCGATGCGGGGAGCAATTTCCTTGTAGTAATTGTTCACTAAAGCGCGTGGATTGCCGTTTACGCCGGCGAACTCCTCTCCGCCGGTAACATTCATCCCCGGAACGGTGAAGGGCAGCTTGGCGTTGGGGTCAAACCATTGCTGGCGGTCGTGACGCTCGGTCCGGGGCAGGTCGAGGTCATAACGAATACCCAGATTGACGGTCAGCTTGTCCGTAGCGCGCCAGTTGTCCTGGATGAAGCTGCCATATTGAAGGCTCTGCGTGGCGACGAACAGCGGGACTTCATACTCACCCCACTGCCCCGGCCCGCCAATGCCGGTCAGGAAGGAGGCCATGGCATCGCCGCCGCCCCACCAGGGATATTGTGAGGTTGAGTTGAAATTAAAGGTCATGATGCCGGCCGGCGCGCCCGGCTGGCCGAAGGTGATGCGATGCATGCGGAACTCGCCGCCAACCTTGATTTCGTGCCGGCCGGCAATCTTGTCCAGACTGCCCAGCAGGTCGTGCGTCTCCTGGCCATACTTGATGATGGACCAGCCCTGGTATCCCAGCGAACCGCAGCACCCGGCAACCTGGTAGCCCCCATAAATGTAGGCGTCCGGAGCGGTCGGGAACCCGGAGTCAGTGATGTAGGAAGGCAGACCAAGGTCTGTAACAGGGTTGAAGCTCGGGAATTCAGCCCCAACACCTTGTCCGTAATCGAAAGACCGGGTGATACCGTAGCCGAAGTTGACCACCGTGGTGGGGTCCAAGGTCCAGGTGTCATTTAGCACGAAGGCATGCTGGGTGCTGGTGTTAGGACCACCCGAACAAGGATCGAGAGGGTTTTTCCAGCAATTGGCGCCCAAGCCGCTGCCCCAACCCTGTGAATACCTTGCGGAGAGCAGGTTGCTGTTGCTGAAGCGCTGGTCAATCTTGATGTCAAACTGGTCGCCATTGTTGATGTTAACGCCCGAGCCCGCCCAGTTGTTATAAGGGTCATAGCTGCTGGTGCCGACCCCGACGTTGGGCAAAGGATAGTAGGACATCATCTTGGACGCCACGGGATCGATGATGTTCCCTGGCGTAGCCGGTAACTGGAGAGCTGTACCAGCATAAGCCGGCGAGCCGGCGCTCTGGTACGTAGCCATGTTGTTGAAGGGAATAAATGCCGAGCGGTCCGGGCCGCCGTTGCTCGGATCGTATGTGCCCGAATAGGGGTCCCAGAGCTGCCCGTTAGCGTTCGAACAGGCGCCGCTGCTGTCAAAAGTGCCTCCCGCATAACCGCAAAGCTCACCAAAATCGCCCTGGCGTTCGAGGGCGCTGGGCACACCTCCGTGGAAAGTCGTGGCCGAGTGGTCGCGCGTAGCCTGGTAATCAAAGAAGAAGAAGGTCTTGTCTTTTCCGTTATAAAGGTGTGGAAGAACGACCGGTCCGCCGACCGTGCCGCCGAACTGGTTGTAGCGACGGGAAGGAATGTCGATTCCGGCCTGATTGTTGAACCAGTTATTGGCGTCAAATACCTGGTTCCGCAGGAACTCGTAAAGGCTTCCGTGGAGGTGGTTGGTCCCAGAGCGCATCACGACGTTCAGGACCGTGTTGCCGCTAAAGCCGATCTCGGCGCTGAAGTTGTTCTGCTGGACCTTGAACTCCTGCACGGCGTCCACGGAAGGAGTGTAAAGCGGTACCACGATGGCGCTGTTCTGCTCGTAGTCGGTGGTGCTGACGCCGTCAATCAGAATATCGGACGTGGCGTTGCGCCCGCCGTTCGAGGTGAAGTTGTTGGCCACGCCATCGCTGTTTCCGAATGCAAGCCCGGGCGACGGGTTGACGCCTGGTGAAAGAAAGGCCAGATCAAACACGCCGCGCCCCACCAGTGGAAGGTCATTGATGTAAGTGCGGTTCACTTCCTGACCGGTGGTGGCGTCCTGCGTGGCCAGCAACGGGGGCGCCCCCGTAACCTCCACGGTCTGGGTGGTGGTTCCCAATTCAAGCTTAACATTCACCGTGGCGTTTTCGTTGACTGCCAGGGCGATGCCGACCTGCGTGGAGGTCTTGAAACCTGTTGCCGATACGTTCAGCGAATACGTGCTGGGAGGAATGTTCCGCAAAATGTAACGGCCCGTCGCATCGCTTGTGGCATTGAAGTTATAGCCCTTCGAAACGTCAGTGAGCGTCACTTTGGCCCCCGGTATCACAGCGCCCGAAGGGTCAGAGACAACGCCTGTCACGGTCCCGCTGTAGAGCTGTGCCCTCAGAGGCACAGCCAGGAATGCGAGCACCGCAAGAGACAGGATTTGAATGCCAGCAAACCGCCGCGCGGCGCCGTTGCAGATTAGCCCCAATACTGTTCACTTAGATGAATTTGTGGTATCCTCCTCTCATGAGAATGAGAGGAGGACCGCAAATGGCCCGTACCATTGCTGAACTTCCAAAGG
>JAJYJL010000118.1:3772-11683 GCA_021789565.1 Acidobacteriota bacterium | reverse complement strand
AACCTATGCGACGCGCGGCTCAGCCGCTTGGAGTTGAGCCGGGTGAAGTGCTGGAAACATACTACGAAGAGCTTCTTCGGCAATTCGGCCCCCAGCGCTGGTGGCCGGCACGCACTCGCCTGGAGGTCATCCTCGGCGCCATCCTCACCCAGAACACGACCTGGCATAATGCTGCCCGTGCCATTTCCAGGCTTCGCGACGCCGGCTTGTTGCGGGGGCCGCGATTACTCCAGGCATCTCTTTCGCAGCTCGAATCCTGTGTCCGGCCGGCGGGATATTTCCGGCAGAAGGCGCGCGCCATCCGCACGTTCGTTGAATGGCTCGACCGGGCCCACCAGGGTTCGCTGGATGCCCTGTTTCGCCAGTCTCCGGACCGCGCCCGGGCCCAATTGCTGGACCTCCGCGGGCTGGGGCCCGAAACCGCGGACGCCATTCTGCTCTATGCCGGCAAGCTGCCTTTTTTTGTGGCCGATGCTTATACGCGCCGTGTCCTGGCCCGGCACAACCTGATTTCGCCGACCGACGGCTATCCGGCCGCGCAGCAGTTCCTCCATCTTCATCTGCCGGCCGACGAAGGGCTTTATAATGAATTCCACGCACTGCTGGTCGAAACCGGAAAGAGGCACTGCAAACGGCAGGCAGCCGAATGCCGAGGCTGCCCACTCGAGCCTTATCTGCCCCGTAACGGGAATGGGCCGCGGGCCCGGCAACGCGCCGCTCGCTCTTCACGGAGCAAAAGGCGGGATTTTCCGGAAAGGCAGGTTCGTGTAAAAGCTCATGGCCCGGAATAACAACCCGGACAGCCCCCGGCGGGCCTATCTGATCTTCCTGCTCATCGTGGTTCCCGTCCTGTTGTTCATCGGCTGGAGCCAGGCTTCGCTCAACCTTTCCTTCATCCACCCCAGAAACGCTTCCCAGACCATCCTTCTGGTGGTGGTTTCCGCTCTCATCTTTCTGGCCTTCCTCATTTTTGCGCTCATCCTGCTGCGGATACTGCTGAAGCTTTACGTCGAACGACGGAGCCACAAGCTCGGTTCGCGCTTTAAGACCAAGATGGTGGTGGCCTTTCTGGCCCTGACCCTGGTCCCGGCGTGCTTCCTGTTCGCTTTTTCCTACGGCCTGCTCAATCGAAGCATTGACAAGTGGTTTGGAATTCCATTCGACGTGGTTCACAGGGACGCCTCCGAGGTAGTCCGGCAGCTTGCCCTTCAGGCGGAAAACCGCTCACGGCACCTGGCCGTTCACCTCACCACCAGTCCGCAGCTTGCTGAGGCCGCCTCGCTGGGCGACCATGCGACCATCAACCGCATTCTGCAGCGCGAAGTAAACGATTTAACTTCAGAATCGGCCATGTTTTTTGATCCGAACGGAAACCTGCTGGCCGCGGCGGGTCCGGTGAAGTTGAGCGGATCAACCGTCCGCAAACTGCTGCCTCGCCACAGTTTCAGTGGTTTGCCCTCCCAGGGTCTCTCACTCCGCACAAGGTTCGGCGATGAAGATATTTTCCTTTCCGTCAGGGCGCTGAATTTTGCCAGCGGCGGCACATCGGGCGTGGTGGTGACCATGACCCGCCTCCCCATGAACATTGCGCGCATTGCCTCCCAGATTCAAAACGAAGCGGTTAAATACGACCAGCTCAGCCACCAGCGCAAGGCCGTCCGGCGCATCTATCTGCTCTCGTTGTCCCTGATGACCGTTCTGATCCTCTTCGTTGCTTCCTGGTTCGCGCTCTTCTTTTCAAAACAGGTCACCGTCCCCATCCAGGCGCTGGCCATTGCCACCCACGAGGTTTCCGGCGGTAATCTGGACTATCGCATCCCCTCCCGCGGGGATGACGAACTGGGCAGCCTCATCCAGTCGTTCAATGAAATGACCCGGCAATTGAAGGAGAACCGGCTCGCTCTGGAACGCGCCGCACAGGAAATCCAGAAAGCCAACCAGGAACTGGAAGAGCGTGGGAACATCATGGAGGCCATTCTTGAAAACATTCCGACGGGCGTGGTTTCTTTCGATCCCCAGGGGCGCATCATGCAGACGAATTCCACGGCCGAGAGGATGTTCGGCCCGGACGCCATCCGGAGCGCCCATCGGATTGTCGACCTCTTTGTGCCCGATGAGGCCCGTGAAGTGGCCAGGCTGTTCCGCCGCGCCCAGCGCCAGGGAGTCGTGACCCGCCAGATGGAAATCGGCCTGGGCGGCCGGCGCGCCTTCGTCGCGCTTACGCTTTCCTCCATCCGCGCCCGCCACGGCGCCGTGGGATCGCTGCTGGTGCTGGAAGACCTTACGGAGCTTCTCCAGGCCCAGAAAGCCGTGGCCTGGCAGGAAGTGGCCCAGCGCATCGCCCACGAAATCAAGAATCCACTCACGCCCATTCAACTTTCTGCGGAACGCATTCGCCGGTGGCTTTCCCGGGCTGACCAAAAAACCGCGGACAGCGATCTGGTGACAGCGGTGGGACAGAGCTCAGCTCTGATTGAACGCGAAGTGGCAACCTTGAAAACTCTGGTGGACGAGTTCTCTGATTTCGCGCGCTTCCCCGCCTCCAGGCCTGTCTTTACAAACCTGAACAGCATTGTGGAAAAGGCAGTGCAGGTTTTTGACGGCCGGCTGGATGGAATTACGCTGCGCTGCGAACTGGCGGAAGGCTTACCTGCCATCCATGGCGACCCGGACCAGTTGAAGCGTGTGCTGGTGAATCTGATTGACAACGCCGCCGAAGCGCTCGAACATTCGCCGGCAAAAGAAATCTGGGTGCGCACATCGCTCGATCGAGACCGGGACATCGTCGTCCTGCTGGTCGTGGACAGCGGGCCGGGAATTTCGCTGAAGAATAAGGAACGCCTTTTCCTGCCGTTTTTTTCCACCAAGCGGCGTGGCACGGGGCTGGGCCTGGCCATTGTCAGCCGCATCGTTTCAGAGCATAAAGGAATCATCCGGGTGGAGGAGAATCAACCACTGGGTACAAAGTTTATCATTGAGTTGCCCGTTGAGCATGCGCCGGCATCCGCCACCTCCCACGCTCAGGAAGTTCAAAAGAACCTGGCGCCCGAGGATGCTGTTTGAGGAACCTAAGAGAACAACGGGTGAAGCAATCCAGAAGAGGGAGTGGAGATTGAAGAATTATTCGGTGCTGGTGGTCGATGACGAAGCCGGCATCCGCCAGTCATTAACGGACGTCCTCCAGGACGAAGGCTATCGTGTCGCCGCCGTTGAAAGCGGCGAAGATTGCCTGGATTTTCTTGGCAAGAATAGGGCCGACGTGGTGCTGCTCGATGTCTGGCTGCCGGGCATTGACGGGCTTGAAACCCTTGCCCGGATCCGCCAGCGCGATGACCCGCCGGTAGTCGTGATGATTTCCGGCCATGGGAACATTGAGACCGCGGTCCGGGCAACCAAGAAAGGCGCTTTCGACTTTATTGAAAAGCCACTCTCCATTGAGAAGACGCTGCTGACGCTACAGCACGCCACCGAGGAACTTTCACTTGCCGGACAGAACCGTGATTTGCGCCGCAAACTGGAAGGCGACTACCGCATTATCGGAAACAGCGTCCCCATGAAGGCTTTGCGGCAGCAACTCGGCCTGGCCGCCCCCACGAACGGCCGGGTGCTGGTCTATGGAGAAAGCGGGACCGGAAAGGAACTGGTGGCCCATGCCCTGCACCGCTTCAGCCTGCGCCGCGACAACCCTTTCGTCGAAGTCAACTGCGCCGCCATTCCCGAGGAACTGATCGAGAGCGAGCTATTCGGCCACGTTAAAGGCTCATTCACCGGTGCCGTTGAAGACAAGGTGGGAAAGTTCGAACAGGCCGACGCAGGCACCCTTTTTCTCGATGAAATCGGCGACATGAGCCTGCGAACGCAATCCAAAGTGCTGCGCGTTATCGAACAGCAGAGGTTCTCGCCTCTTGGCTCCAAGAAAGAAATGGCGGTGGACGTTCGCGTGGTGGCCGCCACCAACAAGAACCTGGAAGAAGAAATTCAGAAGGGCAACTTCCGCGAAGACCTGTTTTTCCGCCTGAACGTGATTCCTTTTTACGTTCCGCCGCTTCACAAACACGCGGAAGACATTCCCGAACTGCTGAATTACTTCCTGGAAACTTTCGCCGCCGCCTACGGCCGCAAACCCAAACATTTTTCCGAGCCGGCGCTGGAGGTCCTTTTCCATTATCGCTGGCCGGGAAACGTCCGCGAGCTTCGGAACCTGGTCGAGCGCTTGGTCATCATGGTTTCGGGCGACCGGATCGAGCGGCGTCACCTCCCGCAGACCCTCACCAACCACCGACCCCGTTCGGCGCATTCCCGCGGCAGGGCAGGAGGGTTTTCAACCCTGCACGAGGCTCGCGCCGCCTACGAACGCGACTACATCCTTCACAAGCTCGATGAAAACCACGGCAACGTCAGCCGCGCGGCGGAGGCCCTGGGGCTGGAACGCAGCCATCTCTATCGCAAGATGAAAGCGCTGGGAATCAGCGCCACGGAGTAGCGCTCCTGCAACTTCCGCCCTCCGGTTGAAAGCCTGCGCCGGTAATAAATCCCTAAGGGTTTTACCCGGAGCCTTCCGCAACCGTATAATTACTTTCCGCGCCTCGTCCTGCAAAAATCCGCAAGGCAGCGAGATGCGAAATGAGGCCCCGGGTCAAAAATGCCCGAAAGTAACGTAATCCAAATCGCTGGTTCCTCTCTTGTGCCCAGGGAAATTTCCAGCCTGATCAACGACCGCATTTCGCCCCACTTTCCGGAATTCCTCAGGTGCCATTCCACCGCAGAGCTTATAAGTCTCTCCACTTACCGGACCATCGAGACCGACATCCGTGCCGTCCTCGACGGACTTTATTGCGGAAACTTTAGCCGCGACGCAGCACCCGCGCGCAGCCGTTATCGATTTGTGGCCTGGAACCTGGAACGAGGCATCGAGTTTCAGGGACAGCTTGACGCGCTGCGCACCCATCCCTACCTCGCAAGCGCAGACGTCTATCTGCTGACCGAGGCCGATATCGGCATGGCGCGCTCAGGGAACCGGGCGGTGGCGCAGGAGCTTGCCCGCGCGCTGGGCATGCACTATAGCTTCGCGCCGTGCTATCTGAACCTGTCCAAGGGAGCCGGCATTGAACGGAAGGCAGATGGAGAAAATGAGCTGGGGTTGCATGGAAACGCCGTCCTGAGCCGCTACCCGCTCCGCAACCTCCGTCCCATTCACCTCAGGAACGGGATTGACAAAATGGCCTGCCGCGAGAAACGACTGGGACGGCAAACCGCCCTGGCCGCTGAAATTGAATTTCCCAACTATCGTGCCACGGCCGTGGCCGTGCATCTGGACGCCAATTCCAGCCAGGCGCACCGCAGCGCCCAGATGCGCGACATTGTACAGGACCTTCCAATGGACCTGCCCGTTATCCTGGGCGGCGACTGGAACACTTCCACAAACAATTCGTCCCGGGCGTTCTATTCGATTCTTGGCTTCTGGCTGAGGGTATTCATGGGCGCGGAGAATGTCATTTCGAACCATTATCTGCACCCGGAAAACCACTTCGAGCGCGGACTCTTCCGGTTGCTGGAAGAGAAGGGGTTCGAATACCGGCGGTCGAACCGCATGGGCGAACCCACTGTTCAGTATGATGTTGACGATGCCAAGACTCGTCAAAATCTTGGCGAATGGGTGCCCGGCTGGTGCTTTGCCTTCGTCCGCTGGGCGCTCAGGCGGCACGATGGCAAATGCCCTTTGAAGCTTGACTGGTTTGCAACCCGCAGGGCCCGGGTGGAAAATCCCGTCATCTTGGGCAATCTACGGGCCAGCAACGGGCGGCCACTTTCCGACCATGCCGCCATCGGAGTGGATATCGTCGTGGAATAGCGCGCGGCAAGGACCACACGGCCGGAGGCACTCGCTGCTCGCGCCTCACCCTTCGTTGCGATAATCCAAGGTCGCTATCACCGCCCTGGAATCGCGCCAGTGCGGTTCCACGCGCACAAAAAGCTGCAGGAATACTTTGGGCGGGAAGACCTTTTCCAATTCCAGCCGCGCCTCGGTGCCGATTTCCTTGATTTGCCTTCCGCCCGCCCCCAGCACGATCGGCTTCTGCGATTCCCTTTCCACCAGGATCGCGGCGTGAATTCGGGTGAGGGTTTCGGACTCTTCGAACTGCTCAATCACCACTGCGGTCGCGTGAGGCAGTTCCTGGCGGGTGTTGCGGATCACCTGTTCCCGGATGATTTCGGCAGCAAGAAATCTTTCCGGCTGGTCGGTATAAGCGTCAGGCGGGAAATAGGGCGGGGCTTCCGGCAGCCTTGCAACCACGGCGTCCGACACCTCATCCAGGTGCTCACCCTTCAAAGCGGAAATCGGGAAAATCTCTTCAAAATTGTGCAGTTTCGAATAACGGTCGATCAGGGGCAGCAGCTTCGGCTTGTGGACCCGATCGATCTTGTTCAGCAGCAGGATGGCACGCGGGGCGTGGTCGGCAACCATTTGCACCGCGAACTCGTCCCCCTTGCCCAAAGGGACCGAGGCATCGGCAATCAACAGCGTCAGGTCGCGCTCCTCCAGCGCCTCGCGCACGTAGGCCATCATCTGTTTGTTCAGCCGCGAGAGCGGCCGGTGGATGCCGGGCGTATCCATCAGAATCACCTGGGCGTCAGGCCGGTGGACAATTCCGAGGATGCGGTTGCGCGTGGTCTGGGCAACGGGTGTCACAATCGACACCTTTTCGCCCACCAGGGCGTTTACCAGCGTGCTCTTTCCGGCGTTGGGTCTGCCCACAACCGCCACAAAGCCCGATTTAAATGGTTTTTTGGGTTCCGGCATGGGTGGCTTGCGTTTCGGAATTGGCAACAGGAAGGATGAGCCGAACTTTCAGGACAGTCCTGCGGTTGACTTCCAGAATTTCAAAGGTCCAGGCGTCCGCCTCCACCTTTTCATGGACGGCCGGCATATGTCCCAGCTTGGCCAGCACCAGCCCGGAAACGGTGGAGTAATCGCCGCTTTCAATCTCCATATCCAGTTGATCAGCAAGCTGGGCCAGTTCCGTGTGGCCGGCCACCAGATAAGTGTTGGCGGATTCTTTCATGATGTCGCGCTCGTGCGGCTCAACCTCGTCCCTAATCTCGCCCACCAGTTCTTCCACCAGGTCTTCAACCGTGACCAGGCCTGAAACGCTTCCGTACTCGTCAATCACCATGGCCACCTGGAGGGTGGTTTTCTGCAATTCCTTTAGCAGGTCGCGGATAGGCTTGGTTTCGGGCACAAAGCGCACCGGCTTCAGCAGGGAGCGCAGCGTCGCGTCTTTCTGGTCTTCCGGCGACAGTTGCACCAGGTCGCGCACGCTCACCACGCCCTCAATCTGGTCGAGCACTTTGCTGTACACGGGGTATCGCGTGTAGCGCTTCTGCCGGAACAGGTTGCGCAGATCATCGATGGGCATGTCGATTTCAACCGCGGCAATCTCCGGGCGTGGCGTCATCACTTCCCGGGCCACTTTGTCGCTGAATTCCACAACCGATTGCAGCAGCTCGCGCTCACCCTTTTCAATCAGCCCCGCTTCCTCACCGCTTTCAATCAGCTCTTTGAGACCCTTCTGGGGCTTGGGAAGCTCCGCCGCTTCATCCTCGGGAGTCTCCAGCAGGCGGGCGATCGTGGTGGAGATCAGAATCGGGAAAGTCACCGGCAGCGCCAGATAAACCGCCGCGCGCAGCAGGGGGAGCCATTGCCGCAGAATCGCTTCCGGTTCATCATGGCGCGCCACCAGCACAAACGGGATCAACTGGTCAAAGACCATGATGGTAGCCATCACCAGAAGGAGCGAGGCGCCCAGGCTCTCCCACAACGCCCCGGAATGATAAAAAATGAACAGCGTTGTCACTCCAATGGAATACAACGCCATGGCCACGCCATGCAGGGCGGAAATGGAAACTCCC
>JAJYJL010000118.1:0-3762 GCA_021789565.1 Acidobacteriota bacterium | reverse complement strand
TCGTCCGTCTTGAACAGTGCCCGGGCCCCCATCGGAGTCAGGCGCCGCATCAACAGGCGCAGGTAAGACGCCACCGAACTGGCACCCACCAGCAGCCCGAGCGCGATGATCCCCGCAATCAATGCCATCTGTTGCTTTCTCCTGCCTGTCCCATCGAATGGGTCCGCTGCCGGGCCGGGTCCGCCGGCGGCGGGTTCAGCCTCTCCCTCAGGGAGAGCTCCAGAGATTTCATTTCCCCATGGTCGGTTTCGTGATCGTACCCCAGCAGGTGCAGCACGCCGTGCAGAATCAGCATGCGGATTTCTTCCTCGGTTGAGTGCCCCTCGGCCCTGGCGTTACGGTCGGCCGTGGCCACAGAAATCACAATGTCGCCCAGGAAGTTCTGGAATTCGCCGCTGGCCGCTTCCTCCGGACCGCTTTCACCCTCTCCTTCCCACGGGAATGACAGGACGTCCGTGGGCGTTGCCTTGCCGCGGTAAACAAAGTTCATCCTGCTGATCTCCTCGTCGCTCACGAAGCAGACGTTAAAATCCCGCGTTCCCAGCTCCATGACGCTTTTGACCTGGTGCTCATACGCCCGCAACGACGGCAGGTCCAGCTCAAACTGGCTTTGACGATTAATAATCATGGTTCAGCACCCCTCGCATTCAACTGGGTTTCCAATACTGTCCCAACATCCAACATTCCGGCGCCCTAGGAACCTTTGCGCACACTTTCCGCCGCCGCCGCCGCGCGTGATTGATCGTGCGCCTCATAGGCGCGAATAATGCGCTGCACGAGCTGGTGGCGGACTACATCATGTTCGGTGAAATAAACAAAGCTGATGCCCAGCACGCGGCTCACCACATCCACGGCTTCCATCAGGCCCGACCGGCGCCCTTCCGGCAGGTCCACCTGCGTGATGTCGCCCGTAATCACAGCCTTGGAGTTAAACCCCAGGCGGGTCAGAAACATTTTCATCTGTTCGCTGGTGGTGTTCTGGGCCTCATCGAGAATCACAAAGGCGTCGTTCAGCGTCCGCCCTCGCATAAAGGCGATGGGAGCGATTTCAATGGTCCCTTTTTCAATCAACCGCTCGGTCCGCTCAGGATCCAGCACGTCATAGAGGGCGTCATAGAGCGGGCGCAGGTAGGGATCAACCTTCTCCTGCAGGGTGCCGGGCAGAAACCCCAGCCGCTCGCCCGCCTCCACCGCAGGCCGCGCCAGAATAATTCGCGTGACCGCCCGCGTCAGCAGGGCGTCCACGGCCATAGCCACTGCCAGATAGGTCTTGCCGGTGCCGGAGGGCCCGATGCCAAACACCATATCGTGACGCTTGATGGCGTCCACGTAGAGCCTCTGGTTCAGGCTTTTGGGCGTGATGGTCTTTTTCCCCAGGGTGCGCGGACGGCCGGCCTCCGCCAGCCCCTTCAGCGTAACCGTCGCATCCTGGGCAAGGATTTTCAGAAAGGTCTGCAACTCCGAGCTGTCAAAGTGGACGCCGCTGTCCACCAGTTCCACATATTCCTCAACCACCCGCTGGGCGCGTGCCACGTTCAGTTCTCCGCCCTCGATTTCCAGCCGGTCGGCGGTTAAATGCGTCGAAACCTGGAGGCCTTGTTCCAGCGTCTTCAGATTGGCATCATACGCCCCGAAAAGTTCTTCGATGCCTCTTTCGATCTTGACACTTGTCTTCATAAAAAGAGCCGAAAAAACTCTTTCACACCTCCAGCCTCGATTGAACAGTGAGGAAACCCGGCAATGGGGTCGGATTCATTCACGTTGATAATAGGGGGAAATATTCTCTATTTCGTTTTTAACTTAGCAGAAAGGCGGCCCGGCGTCAATCGGCCCCGGCCCCGGCCTTGCGCCCCTCCAAGCGCTGTAAAATGGGCCGCGCCGCGCCTAAAAAAGCGGCTAATCCATAGAAAATGCAGTCCTCCCGCAATATAGCTTGCATAATGCAAGCGACAGCGATACAATCTCCCCGGTGCATGGAAAGTCGAACCCGAAACACCGGTCCGGATGTCCGGTGAGTATTTCGCTTGAACTCTTTGGCGACCGCTGGTCGCTGTTGATTATCCGCGACCTGATGGTACGCGGATACCGTACGTTCAAGGAGTTCGAAAGGTCCGGCGAGGGCATTGCCACCAACATCCTGGCCGATCGCCTGAGGAAATTGCGCGCCGCTGGAATCGTCGAGTCGGAACCCGACTCAGCGGACGGCCGCAAGCTGAATTACCGGCTGACGGCGAAAGGGATCGACCTGGCGCCGGTCCTTTTGGAACTGCTGATCTGGGGCGCGCGGCACGAACAAACTGGGGCGCCGTGCCAGGTGATTGATAACATGGCGGCAAATCGTGAAGCCGTGCTCGCCGAAGTTCGCAGACGCTGGAAGGAGCGCGATCCGAGGCCGTTCCTGCCGCCCTTCCCGGCCGGCGGCCGCGGGTAAGGCTGGCCGCGGACCAACAATTGTCGATTGGGGACGTATTTCAGCAAGGGGCATTTCCCAACATTCAAAAATGAAAGGGGCGAATCATGCAAATGAATCCTTATCTTCTTTTCACAGGACAGTGTGAAGAAGCCTTTAAACTCTACGAAAAGGTGCTCGGTGGGAAAATCGAAATGATGATGCCCCATGCAGGCACGCCGGCGGAAAGCCAGACCCCGCCCGAGTGGCGCGACAAGATCATGCACGCCCGCATGACCACGCCCGGCGGGGTCCTGATGGGGTCTGACGCGCCTCCGGGCCGCCAGTCCAAGCCGCAGGGCTTTTCTGTTTCCGTCAGCGTGAATGATCCGGCGGAAGCCGATCGCATCTTCAACGGGCTGGCGGAAGGAGCTCTCGCCGTGACTATGCCCATCCAGGAAACCTTCTGGGCCAAACGCTTCGGCATGGTCACCGACCGTTTCAGCATTCCCTGGATGATCAACTGCGAGAAGGAACAATGACGGCGGCGGGGTCGAGATCGAACTTCGCCACATCATGGAATTAGCAGATTTCGGCGATGCTCTCTCGCCCGAAGTCATCGAACACGAAAAGCGCCTGCGCGCCCAGACAGAACAGCTTGCAAAGGGCGCAAAGAAGTGAGATGTATTGGGAATCGGGGGTTTATTTCTTTCACACTCTGGGTCACCTGTCTGAGCGGGAGAATCTCGATCCACAAGATTCCAAAAGGAGGAATGCATGAGCAGTGTACGGCTGTTGGTGGGCACAGTGAAGGGCGCGTTCGTCATTGAATCCGACGGGACGCGCAAGAAGTGGAAAGTCAACGGTCCGCATTTTGCCGGCTGGGAGATTTATCACATGAAGGGCTCGCCGGCCGATCCCGACCGCATCTACTGCTCGCAATCGAGCGGCTGGTTCGGGCAGGTCATCCAGCGCTCCGACGACGGCGGCAAAACGTGGGAAGCGCCGGGCGGCGGAGTGACCAAGTCGCCGCAGGGATTTCCCCAAGGCGAAAGCAACCGGTTTGTTTACGACACTTCCTCCGAAACCGGCAAGCCGCTCACCACCCACCAGTTTTATGACGGCACGCAGCATCCGTGGGAATTCAAGCGCGTCTGGCACCTGGAACCTTCGCTCACCGATCCGGACACGGCCTACGCCGGAGTCGAAGACGCGGCGTTGTTCCGCACCGTCGACGGCGGACATTCCTGGCAGGAACTCTCCGGCCTGCGCGGACACGGCACCGGCCCCCGATGGCAGCCGGGCGCGGGCGGCATGTGCCTGCACACCATCCTTCTGGACCCCGCCGATCCGAAACGGATCTTCGTGGCCAT
>JAJYJL010000117.1 GCA_021789565.1 Acidobacteriota bacterium | reverse complement strand
TAATCCGTGTTCCCTTTGGAAGTTCAGCAATGGTACGGGCCATTTGCGGTCCTCCTCTCATTCTCATGAGAGGAGGATACCACAAATTCATCTAAGTGAACAGTATTGGGGCTAGAGTGGTTTTGAGTTAAAACCCGCCTCTTGCCTGCCTGAAGTCCGAGGAAATCCTACTCTTGGGAACCAGCGTAGTCAACAGGGTAAACGTAAGCATGTAAATAACGAGGAGACGGCAGGTGAGCGATGAAGCCACACAGCGCCTGAAACTGTGGGATGTGGTTGTGTCTCGACGGTCGAATTGCTGAAGGCTAGCTACCCCGCGCCGAACGTGAGTCGTACGTGACGGTGATTTCAGGCGGTTTTGTGAGAGTCTGATAGACAACGCAGTAGCGCTCGGTGAGGCGGATCAGCATTTCCAGTTGCTCCCTCGATGCGTCGCTTTCGAGGTGGAATTTCAAGCGAATTCGCTGAAGGCCCACGGGGGCGTCTTTGCTCACGGCGAGGGTGCCGCGGAAGTCGAGATCGCCTTCTGCGGTGATAGTTGCGTCGCGGAGCGGAACGCTGGTTGCGGTGGCCACGGCGCGCAAAGTGACCCCGGCGCACGCCGCGAGCGTTTCCAGCAGCATATCGCCCGAACAGGCAGAGAGACCATCACCGCCCGTGGCCGGGTGCAGGCCTGCCTCAACCAGCGCCTTTCCGGTTTCCACCTTGCAAGTGATCCCTTCACCCAGCCGCGCCTGTGCGCGCAGAGTGACGACAGCCGATTGGGGCTCGTCACGATACTTCTGCTTTAAAGGTGCCTGCAACGCCTTGATTTCGTTCGCGTCCATTCATGCCTTCCTTGCTTATTCAAGCGGGATCAGGTCCTTGTTCTCGGCCAGCCAGGTATCGAAAGTCTGCAGTTCGGGATTCAGGCTGCGGGCGAGATTGAGATTGGGCGTGCACTGCAAAGCCGCTGTTCGGATCGGCCAGAATGGCGCGGGCCAGCCCGCCACCTTGTGCACCTGTTGCCCACAGAATGGCAAAGATCCTTTTCTCTGCCATGGGTAGTCTCTCTGTCGAGTTCGAGAACGGCCCAGGTGGCATGAGTCTTTTTGCCCCACGTCTTTAAGAAATGCGGCAGGCACACTATAGATTACGCCGCGTTGCCGCAGCCAGGTAAAGATCATTTTTCGGCGCAATGCCGCGTCAAGCCCACTTCTTGCCAAGCGCCTCCAGACCGGCCTTGGCTAGAACGTCGGGTGTCATGACGATGCGGAATTTACAGTCAGCGTTAAACTGCAGAAACCAGGGTTCGGCGAGCGCCGGCACTTTGGACGGATCTTTCAGATCAACGATCAGGATGGCGCCTCGGATCCCGTCCATTTCCGTAAAATAGACGGCCTCCGGCTTGGTTTCCTCAAGGATGCTCTGTATTTTCTTGCCCACGCTTCCGTCTCTGACAGCCGCGTTGAAAGTTTCGTGCGGAAGCTTGACTTGGAGAAGCATTTTCATTGTTGCCTCCTGTGCTCTGGTTCGAGCCAGTGCGTTTGAATTGAGTTTGTTCGCGTTGTTGCGGATCAAAAACCCCGCACCAGCATAGCACAGGACGGAAGGCAGAAGGATAATGACCGAGGGCGGAAGGCTGGAGCTCCCAACGATGCAGGCCCCGCCGGCACGAACCCGGCGCACGCTGCAAAAGACACCTCGGGCCCGCACTACGGCACCTTGGGGAGGTGCGCCAGCGCTTCGCGGACCTTTTCTTCCGGATATTCGTAGTCAGTGAGCTCACCGGCGAAGTACTTCTCATACGCCGCCATATCGAAGAAGCCGTGGCCGCTGAGGTTGAAGAGTATGGTCTTCTCTTTGCCTTCCTCCTTTGCTTTGAGCGCTTCATCAATGGCTGAGCAGACGGCGTGGGAGGTTTCCGGCGCCACCACCAGTCCCTCCGCGCGCGCAAAAGTTACGGCGGCCTCGAAGCACTGCAACTGAGGGTAGCTGACAGCTTCCACCACGCCCTGCCGGTGAAGCAGGCTGATCAGCGGCGACATGCCATGATAGCGGAGCCCTCCGGCGTGAATGCCCGGCGGTATGAAGTCGTGCCCCAGGGTTTCCATTTTCAGCAGCGGCGTCATGCCGCTCTTGTCGCCAAAGTCGTAGGCGTAAAGGCCTTTGGTCATGGTGGGGCAGGCAGATGGTTCAACGGCCACCAGGCGGATATCCTTGCCCGCGGCCTTGATAGGCACAAAGGGGAAGGCGATCCCTCCAAAGTTGCTGCCGCCGCCGCAGCAACCAATCACGATATCTGGAAAAGCATTGGCCAGTTTGAGCTGCTCAATGGCTTCCTGGCCGATGATGGTCTGGTGCAGCAGGACGTGGTTGAGCACGCTGCCCAGCGAATAATTGGTGTCCTGCCGGCCGGCGGCATCCTCAACGGCCTCGCTGATGGCAATGCCCAGGCTTCCGGGGCAATCGGGATCAGCGGCCAGAATTTCGCGCCCGGCGGCGGTCTTGTCACTGGGTGAAGGAACGCAGTTGGCGCCCCAGCACTGCATAATGGTACGGCGGTGGGGCTTCTGGAAGTAGCTGCACTTCACCATGTAAACCATGCACTCGATGCCGAAGACGTTGCAGGCATACGAGAGCGCGCTGCCCCATTGCCCCGCTCCTGTTTCCGTAGAAAGCCGTTTGATGCCCGCCGCCTTGTTGTAATAAGCCTGGGCGACGGCGGTGTTCGGCTTGTGGCTGCCGGCCGGCGAAACCCCTTCATACTTGTAGAAGATTTTCGCGGGGGTGCCGAGTGCGCGCTCCAGGCGATGCGCTCGATAGAGCGGCGTGGGCCGCCACAGCCGGAGCACATCGAGAACAGGCTCGGGAATGGCGATCGTGGGCGCAGCAGAAACCTCCTGCTCAATCAGCGCCATGGGAAAGATGGGCGCAAGATCCTGTGGGCCAGCTGGGGCCCCAGTGCCGGGATGTAACGGCGGCGGCAAGGGAGCCGGAAGGTCCGGGATCACGTTGTACCAGGTTTTGGGAATGTCGCGTTCGGCCAAATTATAGCGATATTGGGTCATAACAAGCCTCAGAGTTGGTTTAGCCCGAGCGGCAGGGGGCTCAAAGCAAGACGGGAAGCATAGCACAAGAAGCCCGCGAGTGGCGCGAGCATCCCGTGACAACATTTCGCTTCTGCGGCGGTCTCAGTTCTTCGGCAACGAATCTGCTGCGGGTTTGGTCAGGTAATGAGGTTCCCACTTTGCCGGTCCGGCTATCGCAGCGAGGCGGTCCAGGTCGAAATCTTTGTAGAGATCAAGGCAGAAGAGGTCGGGCGCGGAGCGGAAGGGGACCGGGGCATCCAGCAGATAGCCCAGACTCTTCATCGCGTCGTGGCTCACCACTTCGGAGAACGCAGCAGGTTCGAGTGCAGCCGCGGCCAGCCCGATGACTTCACTGCGAATGCCGGTGGTTTCCAGGCGGACTTTGGCGTGCCCCGATTGTTGTTCGAGCCATTGGGTCACAGCCAGCAACTGCTCAACCTCCAGGCCCAGCGCGCGGCCGCCGGTGGTTGAAACCAATAGGGCGTAAGGAGTGGAATCGGGAACCAGCGGCATCGACTCTCCGATAAAAATCGGATCAAGCGCCAGGACCTGTTCCCCGCGATTGATACGATCGGAAACCACATCGACCGCGGTCTTTCTTCCTTTGTCATTCAGCACGATTGTGCCCGGCGCGTCCATGGGAGTGGCAATAGCTTTGATCCAGGTGCCGGCGGCGGTGAGCCCGTTTGTGAATTCAAAGCGATAGGAGAGCGATTGTAAAAGCATGTGCTTGGTGTTCCACATTCTCCAGGCATCTTTGACCTCAACCGGCTTGTAGCGGATGACCGACTCGAGTTTGTGCCGCTCGGCGGAGGCCCAGGCTGTGCGAGCCGCGGCTTCGGTTGGAACCGGCTCCCGGTTAAACTGGCCTGCAAACTGTTTGGCCAGGGTCAGCATGGTCAGATTGTTTTTGGGCAGGCCGACCTCGAGCTGCTCGTAAGTCTTGATTTCCGAGCTGCTCGGGATCTCATTCTTGGCAACGGGCATGTTGAAATGCCCGGTGAAGAAGCGGTAGGCATGCTCACGGTTGTCGAGTTCATAGTTGTGCGTCCCGGGGTCGCGGTTCTCATACCAGGCCAGGTTGTCCGGCTGGCCGTAGAGGC
Source organism: Acidobacteriota bacterium (assembly GCA_021789565.1). The sequence goes on along the minus strand of JAJYJL010000117.1, from coordinate 7,597 downwards.
TGAAAAAAGGCTTGAGCTGCTCGTAAATATAGGGTTTGACGAGGTCCGCACGGAAGCAGCAGGTGTCTTCAGCATTGTGGATCAGCATCGTGGGGCGCGGGGCACGCATGGCGACATAGAATGTGTAATCGCGGCCGCGCAGCAGGTCCGGGGGATCCTGTTCGTCGCAGTCGGTATCGACCGGGTGTGTGATGATGGTTTGGAGCGGGCCAAATCCTGCTACCTCTACCATCACGTTGACGCGCGGATCGAGCGAGCTGAGCGTGATGGTCTGCCACCCGCCGCCCGAGAGCCCGGTGACCCCTAAACGGCTTGCATCGACCTGCGGAAGAGTAACCAGGTAATCGAGCCCGCGGCGCATGGCCAGATAGAACAGCCCCAGGACATTCGACCCTACCAGGTCAAGGTCGGCGCCGAATTCGTGAGCGTCTTCGGGGACATGCAACTCACCGTAGCCAATCCATTCCAGGCTGAGCGCGTAGATGCCTCGTTTGGCAAAGTTGATGCAGCGTTTCTGCTTGTATTCCGCTGCCTTGCCCAGTGGATCGTGCCCGTGCACGTTCAGGATAGCCGGGACCTTTCCATGCACGTTAAGGGGCTCATAGAGAATGGCGGTGGAATCGAAGCCCGGCACGATCTCGAACCGCAGCTTGCGCATGCGGTAGCCGTTACCACCGGGAACTTCGCCCAGGTCTTCAAATTTTGGCGGCGAGTCGATCCACGCTTTGGGCCAGCCATGAAAAGCAACGTCGTCAAGGATCTGCTTTCGCAGGCGCGCTTCTTCTCCGGTCCATGCCTGGGCGCTTGAGGGAGTCGGCAGTTTGGGAATGCTCTTGAAGAGATACTCCTGGAGCTGGTAGGCAACGGTTTGATGGAGCTGGATCTGGCGACTCAGCACGTTTGTCACTTCAGAGTTGTCCAATCCCGTTTGTGCATAGCCTGAGCTGATTGAAACAAGAAACAGGATGATGAAAAACCACTTTGGGCTCATGAATCCTCCCTTAAGCATTCTGCAATTTCACCATTCACTTCGGTATCCCACTCCCGCTAGCCGAATCCTTCTCTACAGCGACAAAGTACAGCCCTGCAAACCTGCTTGGACACAGGCCAGGTTCTTTCCATACTTGGGATCTCCCGGCTCCAGTCGCCGGGCAATTTCGAGCTCCGTGATTGCGTGGCTAAACTGTTTGTCCTTTGCCAGGGCGACGCCTAGAGCGTTGTGGGCCTGAGCATCATTCGGGGACACAGTAATAACTTTCTCCAGGTTCGCAACGGCTTCGCCGGGCTGGCCTTCACCAAGAAGGGCCAATCCCAGATAATAGTGCGTGTCAGGGTCGTCCGGCACGGAATGCAAATAGATACTCAGCTCATGGATTGCGTTTTGAAAACGGTTCTGAAGCAACAGCGCAACTCCCAAGTTGTAATGCGCATACCCGTCGTTGGGATTCAGTTGCAAAGCCTGGCGAAACTTTGCTTCGGCTTCCGCCGTTTTCCCTTGTTGCAACAGCTTGGTTCCTTCATTGTTATAAGCTTTTTCCAGGGGCTCGGTCGCTCTTTCGCGGGTCATCTCTCGAGCCACCTGACTTTCCTTTTCCGCCTCATCAGATTTTCCCAGCCTTTGCAGCACCCGGGCCAGCATGAAGTGCGACTGGTTATCCTCCGGAAGCAATTCCGTCGCCTTGCGCAACTCAATTGACGCCTCTTCAAGCCTTCCCTGTCTCAGCAGGGCGGCGCCAAGGTCGCGGCGCGCCTTCCCTGATTTGGGGTACAGGCGGATGGCTTTGCGCAGGTTGGTTTCAGCGGCCGGGAGGTTTCCTTCCTGCAGCAGGGTGGATCCAAGAATCTGGTAATAGGCGGCGTTGTTCGGCTCCAGCCGCGCCGCAGCCTCAAATTCAGGGATTGCTTTGTCAAACAGGCTATTATTTCTATAGAGTTCTCCCAATTCATAATGGAGCGAACCCGTCTGGGCCAACTTGAGGGCGGCAATGTATTGGTTTTCCGCCTCATCGGTTCGGCGTTCGACCGCAAACAGCCGCCCCAGTTCCTGGTGTGTTCCGGCGCTGGCCGGGTCTATCTCAAGCGACTTGCGCAGTTCCACCTCCGCCTGCGAATTTTCGCCCGCCCGAAATAGAAGGATACCCAGATTTCGATGGATGTTTGCGTCCTTAGGGGCAATTCTTGTTGCCTGGCGAAGCTCCACAATCGCCTCGTTCAACCGTCCTGCCTCCTGTAAGGCGAGCGCGAGATTGCTGCGAATGCGCGGGTCATTTGGCCGCACGCTCGCAGCCCGCCGCAGGAAATCTATGGCCAGGCCAGGCTGAGCTTTACGGCGGAGGATTACACCCAGATTGTTTAAGGCGTCGGCGTCCTGCGGGTTGATTTCAAGCGCCTTTCGAAATTTCGCCTCGGCTTCGGTAAACCGCCCTTTGGCCATCAAGGCAGCCGCAGCAGAATCCAGGTCATGGGCCGATGAGACCTTTGATCCCTGGGAGAAAAGTAGAAGGCCGGCCAATAAAATCCCATGCCACATCGTCACACAACAAGCCACCGACCTCCTGTTCCAGCGAAACAGACCTGATCGGATGGAATTCAGACCTTGAGTAACGGAGAAGCGATTATATGTCACCCGGGCGCAACAATCGAGGCCAGACTTGGGGGAGGTCCCGGCCGGTACCAGACGGGACCTCCCAGAAGCTTTTCTTCAGCGTTGCGCAACTAGAAGAGAATCTTCAGCGCGAACTGAAGAATTCTCGGATCATGAGCGGATGTGATCTGGCCAATCGTCGAGTCCGCAACACTGTTGTCCGGTTGACCGAAGTTGACGTTGTTGAACAAGTTGAAAAATTCCGCCCGGAACTGGACGGTCGTGTGTTCCGTGACGCGAGTGTCTTTGATCAGCCCGAAATCGGTGTCAACGAAGCCCGGTCCTCGCAGGATGTTCCTGCCCGTGTTGCCAAACGTTCCGACCGCATTGGGGACGAAATACGCGGGGTTGAAGTACTGCTGGATCAACTCACCGTGGGACCGGTTCGGGTCAAGATTTGCCTGGCTAAGACTGGTCCCGGTAAAATCGGCCCGGTCAACACCCACAGCGCTGAAGGAGTTATCGCTGCCGCTGAAAATTGGGAACGCAAAACCACTGTGCCAGGTCGCTATCGAAGTCACTTCCCAGCCGTTCAGCAGCCCGCCCGCGGCTCCTTTGGCCTGAAGTTTGGGAACCTGCCAGATCCCTGAAAAATGGATAACGTGGGGGACGTCGTCATTGGAAACGCTGCGATCGAAATTGGGATTGAACGGGTTGGTGTTAAACCCTCCGTAGACCCCGAAATCATCAATCATCTTCGACCATGTGTAATTGGCAATCACCGACAGGCCACGGCTGAACCGCTTTTCCATGTTGAGCTGCAGGGAGTTGTAGTTGGAGTTGTAGAGCGACCCATATACCCCTACGGTACCGAAATTCGAGTTAATGCGCCGGCACTGGGTATTGTCCTCAGTCGCTGTGGCTCCACAGATAGGATCATAACCTGCAAACAGCGCCGGATTGGCCTCGTTTGCCCCGCCATCGACCGCCGTCGAGAGGTGCGTCCCTTTGTTGCCAACGTATGCTGCGCGCAGAACCCAGTTGCTCCCGAACTGGCGTTCAACGGTCATGTTCCAGGTGGCAACCTGCGCCATTTTCCAGTCGCGCGCGAAGGTCCCGTAAATGGACACGGGAAGTGTGAATGTAGCACTTGAATCCGGGAGCGATGGTCCATATTGCGCCGGGAAGGGATTGGGACTTATCCCCTGGCTTCCAAAAGGATCAACGAAGCTCACATTGCCTTCGAAATCAAAACGGGGCCCGAACGGTGCGGTATCGACGAAACCATTCGAGGCAACCGTCGACGGCGGGACGTAGTAGAAGCCTCCTCCTCCGCGGACTACGGTTTTGGAATCAACTTTGTAGGCAAAACCAACACGAGGGGCGAAATTGGCGAGATTGTTATTCGATCCGAACCCCGCCGGGCATCCTGGATCGTTGTTAGAACCACCGAAAAGCATGCCCACCGGCGCATTAGGGAACCGCGAGGATTGCGCTCCCGGGTGATAGCAAACAACACGGCCTTTCTCTTCCGTGTAGGGCCAGTAGGGGTCCCAGCGGAGACCTAAATTGAGCGTCAACTTCTGATTGACCCGCCAGTTGTCCTGGACGTAGGGAGCGTAGAGCACCCCGTGCATGTCTTTGAACTCGCCGCCTCCCTGCAGGAAATGAGAGGCATGACCGAGGAAGAAGTCTGTCAGGTTGCTGCCGGACAACTGATTGGAGAAACCGAATTCCCCTGACATCGTAAATTCGTTGACAAGATGGTTCTTCAGGCGGACGATATCGCCGCCGAAGTGCAGCTCGTGCGAGCCGCGCTGCCAGGTGACATCCTCGTGAATCGTCCAATCGCCCCGATCGAAGTCTCCTAGATGGTTGGTTCCGAAATTGAAAAATCCGTCAACCCAGAGCGCCAACTCCGGGGGTGTAGGCGCCGCTATCTGAACCCCCGCATCTGGGAAACCGTAAGGCGCGCCCGAAAGCGAGCCGCCCGTTTGAGAATCCCAGCCAAACCAGGTGTTGAACAGTAGCGTGGGAGAGAAGGAATAAGTGTGGTTCAGGGAGAGGTTCTGGACTTTGACACGGTTGCCACTGCCGTCGGCGGCCAGAATGTCCTTTGTGACACTAACCAGATCCGGAGGTTCATTGAACCTTGTCCAGAAATAGCTGCCACTGAGTTGGCTCTTTCCGTGAATCCAGTCAATCTTTGTCATCCACTGGTCGTCGTTCTGCACCACAGATGGCCCTGCGAACGTAAGCTGCCTGTCCGGGCCGTTGGGCAGGGGTATGTGCTGCAGGAAGAAGTTTGCCGGAGCGCTGAAATCGGTCGTGGGAATCTGATTGCCCGCATAAGGCACGTTGTTCGAAGGGTTCACCAGTTGGGTTGGAATATCTGAGAAGTCGCCATTCCGTTCGTTCGCAGTGGGAACAAAAGCAATCTGCCCCTGTGCGGCGCTGCGAATGCGCGTTCCCTGGTAAGTTCCAAAGAAGAACAGCTTGTCTTTCACGATCGGGCCGCCCACACTGCCACCGAACTGGTTGCGCTTCAACGTGTCCTGCGTAGGCGCAAAAAAGTTCCGGGCGTTTAAAGCTCCGTTGCGAAGGAACTCGAACGCATCTCCATGGAGCTCATTTGTGCCTGACTTTGTGACGATGTTTACCACTGCCCCGCCTCGTCCATACTGGGCAGAAAGGTTCTCGTCCTGTACGCTGAACTCCTGCACCGCATCGGGATTGGGGAACGGAAGATTGGCATTCAGATAGGTGTCGTTGTGACCGGCACCATCCATCTGGTAATTAACACCGCGTGTTCCCAGCCCGCTCACACTCGCGTCTTGCTCTCCCGGATAGACGCCGCCTTCGCAGTTGGCAAGGCAGTAATTGGGGCCGACGCCGGTTTCATCCAGTGTTCCTGCGGCCAGAAACAACAAAGACTGGGCTTGCCTGCCGTTTAACGGTAGATCAACAATTTTCTTTTGATCAACGAGCTGGCTCAGCGTCGCCGTTCGGGTGGTGAGCACCTGGGCGTTTGCGGCAACCGTGACCTCTTGTGTCACGGCGCCGACTTTTAAAGTGACAATCTGAGTGGCCGCCTCGTTGACCGTCAAGACGATGCCGGTTTGAACGTAGGTCGTGAAGCCGGGTTTGGCCACCGTCAGCTTGTAATTGCCAACAGGCAATGCGGGAAAAAGAAATTCCCCATTGGGCTGGCTCGTTACAGTTCTTGTAAGTCCTGTCCCTTCGTTTTGCACCGTAACAGTAGCATCGGGAACAACCGCGCCTGCAGGATCTTCAACAGTCCCCCCTAGACTGGCGGTAGTATACTGGCCAGCCGCAGGGATTCCCCCTAGAAAAGCCAAGAGGAGGAAGGCTAACACGAAAGGTTTAAACAAATAGCTTGAACATCGAGGGGAAACCGAGAGAACACGAACTTCACACTCGAATGCCATAAACACACCTTCCTTTCGTTCATGGAGATGGCCCGAAAGTTCGTCCCGACACTATTTGCCCAATGTAGCATCATATACAAAGGCAATCAAGCAGAAAACTATCACGTCATGGTGTAAGTTTTTCGTAAACCTGCGAAAAATTTGCATGAATGGAAATCCTTAGTGGCATTGAACAGAGCTAATTGAACCTGATTTTAATGGGAAGGTGCTTAGAATCCGGAATCCTGTAAATCTGTATTGAAATTTTCTGAAAGTTCATTGATGTGGTATCCTGTCTGCCAACCTTTGAAACTTTTTCAGGATTTCGCCGATCTGATCGTGCGGCAGCGCTACCGAGGTGTACCCGTCGGCTCCGGTCATGGTTTTTGCGGCGACGATGGCATTCACAATTGCTTCTTCAGTGGCGTTGACGGTGGCCAGGAACAGCGGATTCATTCTGCCGTTCGGCAGCATCTGAATGCGAGCGATCCCACTGGCGGGCTTTACCGCCCCCGAATTGGCCGTGGTGAATGAAACAAAGAGATCGCCCGAGCCGTCGCCGGAATAGCTTCCCATTCTGCCCAGCGCGAGAGTGGCGCGGCGAGCCAGGCGATTCATCTGGGTCGGAATCAGCGGAGCGTCGGTGGCAATCACGATGATGATGGAACCCAGATCGCGCTGCTCGGGGTTGCTGGCTTCAGCCTGGATTCCGGAAATCTTGATTTCGCGGCCCACGGGAACCCCTGCAATCCGCAGTTCTTGCCGGTCACCCGTGTTGCATTGCACCAATACGCCGACCGTGTAGCCGCCTTCGTCGGCCGGAAGCACTCGGGAGGAGGTTCCGGTTCCACCCTTGAAACCAAAACACCTCATGCCTGTTCCACCGCCGACGTTGCCTTCGGGCACGGGCACGGCTTCCGCTGTATCCAGCGCGTGCCACGTGTCCGCAGGCTTCACATGGAAAGCGTCGGCATCGTTCAGGAAACCGTCCCACGTTTCCGCTACCACCGGCAGCGACCACGGGTAAAGTGTTCCACCGTGTTTCAACTGCCATGCAATCACCGGGTCTTTGACCTTCATGCCCCGCGGCAGAACCGCCGTAACTCCGGTGCGCACAGGCCCTTTGCCCACGACCAGCTTGCCGTTGCCCGAAATCAGCGTGGTGAAGCCTACCGTGACGCCCTTGACGTCGGTGATAGCGTTGAACCGGCCGGGCGTGCCTTCAAAGGGAATATCCAGGTCGCGGGCCCGAGGGGCATGCGATTGCGAAAAAGCAGGGACAGCGGTCAACAAGAGAAAAGCCAGCGGAAGACACAGGAAAATCTTTCGCGTCATGGTTTCGCCTCCTACTTATCAGACGATTCGCTTTGTGTGGGAATAGCTGAATGAAACGCGTCAATCATACCGCAGGCGCGTCCGGGCGAGTCAACCGGCAAGCGTGGGAAAAAACTTGCCAGCATTGTAATGCGGAAGAGAATTTAAGCGTTGGTCCCGGCTGGAACACCCTGGGGCCGTTCGCCGCTACTACATCGTACAGTTAGTGATTTATATTATTCTTTTTCCGGTGGCGGCGCCTCGGTTTGAG